>JBNKYI010000325.1:0-3438 GCA_050300815.1 Fibrobacterales bacterium | reverse complement strand
ATTCAATCTGCTACACAAAATTACTTCCTTATGAGCATGATTATTCAAACATTCTAAATATCAATGCAGTGACGGGAGAAATAAGCCCAAGGTTGTGAAAAAGGGAAGGATACATCGAAAGGAAAATGTTAACTTTGTTTTGTGAATCAATGGACACAGAAAAAGATGAGGTGTTTACTCAAAGGTGCCATAGCTCTTTCTATGGCCGTTTTGTTGTTGATTGCCTCAAATGCAACAGTTTTGGCGTCTTTCTTTTTTGAAGTGGGGCGCAGCAAAATTGCCGCTGAACTCTGTGTGAAAAAAGATATGGCAGAAAACGATTGCCATGGAATGTGCCAATTGCGCAGAGTTCTTGAAGAAAGAAACGATGCAGAAGAGTCGCCTTTTTTTCAAAACATAAATGAATTGCCTGAAGCAATATTGCCTGATGTTTTAGAGGCGCAAATATTTTTTGTAGAAAACCTATTGGTTACAAGTTATTTGAGTATTAGATATCAGTGGCAAGTCCCTCCACTGTTTAAACCTCCCTGTGCTTAAGACACCTCTAAAAATTGAAGGATACCTCATAGGTATCGTAAAAATCTTTAAAACCTATTGAAGACATGGGAGTTTTATGTCTATTAAAAACTTATTCTTAGCGGGATGGGTGTCTCTGCTATTTTTTGCTTGCGTGAACGATGATGAACATCATCACGACGAAGCCGTAGAAGGCGGTTCATTTCTATTAGATTTCAGCCATTTTGTTGGCAGCAATGAATTAAAAATGGTTGCGCCGGGGAGCACTGTATATCCTTATGCAACAGCAGATAATCAAGAATTTAATATCACATTGTTTGGGTATTATCTCACCCAAATTCGTTTGATCGGAGATACCGTAGCGTATGAAGATCAGGTGACATCAAGTATAAATGCTGATGAGGTAAAGGGTTTTTATCACGTTCTCGAAAGCGATAAAAGTTCTAAGAGCATCATCTTTAAAAATGTTCCTGCAGGAAAGTACACTCATATTGAGTTCACTGTGGGGATTCCCGAAGAGGTTGTCGCCGAAGGAGCTCAAGGTGGGATATTGGATCTCTCTAATGGAGCGTGGTTTTGGGGATGGAACTCGGGATACATTAGCATGAAAATTGAAGGTCATTCTCCTCAATCGGTTTCATTAGATGAAAATGATGCACCCGATTATGGTTTGGTTTTTCACATTGGAGGATGGCGAGATGTGGTTCCTCCTACGGGAGAAATGCAGAAGTTGGTTAACAATATTAAAACCATTCGACTTGAGTTGACGGATCCAGCGGTAGTTACCGAAAATCTTCAGCCGCAAATTCATATCGTCGTCGATATCTTGAAAATCATCAACGGTGCAGGTTTTGACTTTAGCAAAGTTTATCGATTGCATAATCCGGCAATGGGAACTCCTATGGCCGACGCATTTGAAAATGCATTTGTGGTAGATCATGTTCACGCGCATTAACTTAAACAAAGCCTTCCTTATGGGGGAGGCTTTTGCATTGACCTTCGTTGTATCGATTTTAATGGGATGTCTGGATTCTGTTGAAAACAAAAAGTTGACCTATGAACAGCCTCAGGATTTTCCTGAAACCTATTATCCTTTTGAGAGAAATCCTCTAGATCCTCAAAAGGTGGCATTAGGTAAAAAGCTTTTTTTTGATGCGCAACTGAGTCGAGACGGATCGATTTCGTGTAGCACATGCCACCAACAAGCGCGCGCGTTTTCAGATGCACCTCAACATATTCTAAGCATAGGGGTAGATGATCGCAGAGGCAAGAGAAATACGCCCACCTTGCAGAATTTGGCATACATTCCAGAGTTTGCTTGGGACGGTGGAATTAGTCATCTGGATTTTACTATTGCGAATGCAGTGACGGCAACGATTGAGATGGATCAAAGTATGGCCGATGTCGTTACCCGTCTTGCAAAAGACAGTTCTTATATCGAGTTGTTTAATGACGCCTGGCAGGGTGAAATCAGCGGAGTTCACATTCAATTATCCATTGCGCAGTTCTTGCTGACATTGGTGTCTCACCACTCGAAGTACGACAAAAGTTTAGCGGGAGCAGTGACGTTAAGTGCTGATGAACTCGCAGGTAAACAATTGTATGAAGAACATTGCTCGCGTTGTCATAAGGGGATGCTTTTTTCGAGTTCAGATTTTTACAAGTTTCACGATCAGGGAATGAAAGTTACTTCTGCGGATAGCGGAAGAGGGCGTATTACAAATGATCCCAAAGACTTTGGTGCATTTAGAGTGCACACGCTGCGAAACATTGAAGTGTCGGCACCTTATATGCACGATGGGCGCTTTGAAACTTTAGAAGAAGTGATAACTCATTTTTCTGAGAATGAAAGCGCACTTGATCAGAAGTCGATTCAACAGTTAGTCGTCTTTTTAAAGACGCTAACAGATTGGGATTTTTTACAAAATGAAAATTTTCATAAAAATATTTAGTCTTTCGATTTTGCTCTATCAAGTTGTTGGCGCTTGTGATGTTTGCGGGTGTGATGTGGGTGGTGGCGGTGGAGTTTTCAGCCAAGCGAACGAATCGGTGACTCTGGGAATGAAATACGCTTATCAAAGCTTTGATGCAAGTATTGACTATGACAGTCAATACTTTGCCGACGAAAACTCGACGGATACTTATCACAGCATTGCCCTCTCATTGTCTTTGCCTTTGTGGGGTCCTCTTTATGTGGTGAGTGTTGTTCCTTTGAAATACAATAAGATGGCGGGCTCTCATTTAAACGCAGACCTACAAGGTTGGGGAGATATAGAAGTCGATCTTATTGCAGAACTTTGGAAGAATGAAATGCAAGGAGAAAGTTCGTTGCGCCAAAGGTTGTTGCTGAGTGTGGGCTCTATTGTTCCCACAGGTGGATATGATGCGCAAAGACAAGGCGAAAAACTCAACGAAAACTTTCAGTTAGGAACGGGGGCTTACGCCTTTGTCGGCGGAATGGGTTATGTCATCAGAAACCTACAGTGGGGAGGACGAGTTGAAGGTTATTTTAAAACCTTTGCCGAAAATCCACTGGGTTATCAAAAGGGAAACAACTACAACCTGTTGTTTAGTGCACAGAAGTTTTATTCTCTTGGCAAAGGAGAATTTTTAGGAGAAATGGGTTATCAACTGGACGAACGCGCAGAAGATAAAGACAATGGCATTCTTCGACTCAACCGAGGTGGAACACGACAAAGTCTTTTACTTGCGCTGGGAGTGCAATGGGGAGACTTCAACGTAAAGCTGCAAAGTGATGTTGTGATTTTTCAGAAATACTCATTAGACAAGGGGGCATCCTTAAAGGCATCTCCACGATTTGCACTGAGTTGGAGCTGGAGATTCCAAGGAGGTATGAATAGCGAAACGATGGAGGTGATGTAAGCAGAATCTATTCTTACCACTGAGAAAGAACATTACTGA
>JBNKYI010000324.1:0-3443 GCA_050300815.1 Fibrobacterales bacterium | reverse complement strand
CTCTATCGGCGGAGACGGAACCTTTCTTTCAGCCGCCCGTATGGTTACTGGGTTGCAAACCCCTATTTTGGGAGTGCACACGGGCAAGACGGGATTTTTAACCGACTATCCCGTCAAGGCATTGGCCCGCGCCTTAGAGGATATTGCCAGAGGCTCTATTTCTTTGGTTCCCCGCTTAATGTTAGATATCGAGGTTACCAACGGAAATAAAAAGATCGTCCAAGATACGATCCTTAATGAAATTCAAATTCGCCCGAGCGCCAATCGGGGAATGGTCAACCTCAAGGTCAATGTGAACGACAAATTTCTAACCGATTACTGGGCCGATTTTTTATTGATTTCTACGCCCACGGGCTCGACGGCCTATAACCTAGCTGCCGGAGGCCCTATCCTATACCCAACGTCAGAATCCATTGTACTCAACGCCGTAAACCCTCCTAGCCTTTCGGTTCGCCCTCTGGTCGTTCCCGCTGAGGCCAAACTTACGATTACCGATAACGAAGGCAGCCCCTGTCATTTGATCTTAGATGGGCGGGTCGAAAAAGTTTTGCCCGTCGGCTGCACACTGACCATTCAACGCAGCCCGCACGTCACTCATTTTGTCAAGTCATCAGATTATAGCTTTGTAGATGCCTTAAAAGAAAAGTTGGGGTGGTGCGGAAACTTTAGAAACACTCGTGGAACAGATTAATGCTCAAAGAATTGACCATTGAAAATTTAACTCTCGTCGAGAAACTACACCTTGATATGCGCAAGGGATTTATTTGCGTCACTGGCGAAACCGGTGCGGGTAAGTCTGCTTTGATTCACTCGCTCTCTCTGCTGGCAGGTGCAAAAGCCGACCGCGAAAGAATTCGAGCAGGAGCAGACAAACTCAGAGTTGAAGGGATTTTCGCCCTTCCCACACACTCCTTTTTTGCCGAGTGGTTTAAAGTCAATGAAATTGAACTCGAATCTGAATGTATTCTCAGTCGCGAGGTCACCGCCACAGGAACATCTCGAGCAAGGGTAAACGGAAACATCATCCCTTTAACTCAGTTTCAAGAACTCGGTTCTCAATTGGTTCAATTGCACGGGCAAAGTGAACAAATTCGCCTTAAAGACATTCGCTTTCATCTCAAGTGGTTAGACCAATATGCCGAAAGCGACTCACTCCTTATCCCCTATCGCGAGAGTTACCAATCTCTCGCCAAAATTCGCAAAAAAATCAGCGATCTGCAAAAGGAATTTGAGAGCAAAGACCAGCAGTCTGAATTTCTTAAGTTTCAACTCAAAGAATTAGAAAATGCCCGACTCAAAGTTGGTGAAGAAGACGAGATTCGACAACACCTCGAATCTCTCGAACACAGTGCGGATCTCGTTCAACTCAAAGAAGAAGCCCTAACGCTTCTCTCTGACGGCTCTAAGGATTTGCTCAGCGGTCTCACTGAGCTTCAGAAAAAATTAAGCGCCCTTGCAGATATTGCCCCGCAAGTGGAAAATTGGCCAAACGTTCTAGACGATCAAATCGCTTCTCTCGAAAGCCTGCAGTCTGATTTACTCTCACTGCGCACTCCCGAAGAAATGAGTCTGTCTGAGATTGATCGACTCAACCAACGCCTCAGTCAATTGCAAAAATTACAACGCAAATACAAAACCAATATGCAAGGCCTCTTCGCTCTTTACGATGAACGCCAACGAGACGTTGAACTGCTCGATGAGTTTCAATCGCTGTTGCAAGGTTTGCGCAAAGAAGAAGAGCGCGCCCTGCAGCTCATTCAAAATCAAGGGAGTCAAATTACGACTCACCGACAAAAGTTTGCACAGCAACTCGATCAGTTAATTAACGAAAACCTGCAAAACCTCGGTATGGCTGGCGCTCGCTTTCGCACAGATCTTCAACCCTTGAGAGAGCCGTCTCCCGAAGGCATGGATCGAGTCGAATTTTTTATTTCACCCAATGCGGGCGAAGGAGAAAAGGCGCTAAAGTCAACGCTCTCTGGCGGAGAGCTCAGTCGCATCATGTTGTCATTAAAATCAGCGCTCGCCGAAAAAGACGAGATTCCCGTGCTGGTCTTTGATGAAGTGGATTCGGGAATTTCGGGTGAAGTCGCCCATCGAATCGCTCAAACACTAAAAGAGCTGGGAGCCTTTCACCAGGTCTTGAGCATCACTCACCTGCACCAGGTCGCTTCAAAGGCAAATCACCAACTCAAGGTTGTCAAAGACGTGATTCAAGATCGCACCATTTCAAAGATTCACTGGGTCGAAGCTGAAGAGCGAGTTGAAGAACTCGCCCGCATGCTGGGAGATTCTCGTTCAGCGCAGTCTCTCGAACACGCCCGCACTTTACTAAAATCAACTTAATTCGCCAAAAGCTCTGAGACTAAGTATAATTGTGACTATGCCAAACACTTCTAACTCCGAAGTTATTCCCCGCCGAAATCTAGGGAGAATTCTCTACTTAATCAATCTTCTACTGACAGCATTCAGCAGCTATTTTCTCATTATTGACCAACGGCTAATCGCCGTTAGCGCCATGGGAATGATTGTACTGACGGGTTGGTGGCTGCTCGTTCCTTTGAAGCACTATGAAGTTGAAAAGCCCTATTACAGTTTGTGGACTCGTACCTTTCAAAATCTGTTAATCAGTTCTTTGGCCTCTGTCTTGCTTTACCTCGAATGGGATAAGGTCGATTATATTCCCTCTATTTTAACAACAGGCGTGCTTTTTTTCATCACCCGCACCATCGCCTATCCCATATTTGGCATAGCAATGATTCGCGGAGGGATGGATGCCAATCCGATCGGATTTTGGTCAAAGGCCGCGCGACTGTCTATCACCATCGCTTTAATTGCCTACACCCTTGAATGGGATCATTTCAAACAAATCATCATGGTGGTTGCGCTCTTGTTACAAGTCGCCAGTGCTATGGCGATGATCTACCGATTTTATCGCGAGCCTGCTCACCGCAAACCCTTATCCATCGCTTCACAGATCACTGTATCTCGAATTATTCTCACCCCGGTTTTTTTATGGGTCTTTTTTTATGATTCAAATTTGAGTTTTAGCGATAATCATCTCATTTTCAAAGGCCTAGCCTTTCTCATGGTCGTCTTATTTATGTTTACCGATTGGTTAGATGGATATCTGGCGAGAAAACTAAACGAGGTCAGCACTCTGGGTAAATTTCTCGACCCCTTTTCAGATAAAATTTCGAACATGACCATATTTCTCTGTTTCATGGCATCAGATTGGGCCAGTGTATGGATGGTTGCCGCTATTTATTTTAGAGAAGCAAGTGTCGAAACCTTGAGAACCTTAGCAGCCAGTCAAAACGAAATCATCTCGGCTCGCCCAAGCGGTAAGTGGAAGACCGCAATCCAAGGGGCGGGCATTTTATTCGTTCTCGCCAACGGAATCATCGCTGACTTTCTTCCTCCCTACCCTAATCAAGAGTACT
>JBNKYI010000323.1:0-3448 GCA_050300815.1 Fibrobacterales bacterium | reverse complement strand
CAATAACATCAGGTGAACAAAGGGTGTCGCCGTCAAGGGGTGAAGTTATCACCACAACAGGTGCTTCTGTATCTTGCGGCTCGCTCGGTTTAGAATATTGGATTTTGGTATCAGGCTCAAACGTGATGTGCTGTGCCCAAATTGCACCCATTAAAGGCGTTCGACTAAAAACTTGAACATGAGCATTGGGGGCAGATATTAATCCTTTTAGCCCTACATCTGTACCCACTCTAAGATAGCTTTGACTCGTATACCAATGTATTTTCTCACTGGGTAGAGTGGTAATCAACTTTACTCGATCACTAAATTCAATTTTATTAGTAAATAATTTAAAATCATAAGAGTCTAAAATCTCAACAGTTACATCGGGTTCAATTAAAATGGAATTGAAATGATACTCTCCTTCAGTCGATAATTTCAAAGAAGATCTCGCCCGTACAATAACATCTCCATAATTTCCGGGAGGTAATAGAGTATCCGATTGATTTCTTAATTCTAAAAATTCGCTCGTCGATCGCACAGACTCAACAGGGATAGAGCAATTCAACGTAGGGTTATTTAAAACGTCTCCCTGTTCTATGAACACTGCATTTTGCTTTTCGACGGAACCTCCATAATGCAATTGCCCTGAAATTTTTGCACGTTCTCTTAGAAATGCATATTGAGTCGAATAGACATTGCCTGCGATAGAGGCATCGGCACCCAATTCAAATTGTTGAGACTTAACACTCCCTTCAATTTGAACACGGTCGGCAATTTTGATTTGATTTGCATAAAGTGAATAATCACTTAAACAAGAATTTGAAAAAGAATATACGGCAAAGAAAAGCCAAAGAGAATACCTTAACACCATTTTACCCAATCACTACGAATTTGACATCTGCAGTTAACTCCGCTGCACTAGGCAAAAGGTAAACTTTATTCTCATTTTTTAAATATTGAAGGTCAACACTACTAAAAAATTAGTGAACATTTTTTAGCCAAACGGCACCTTTTCATCTGTTCCCTTCTCAATGCCAAGCCTCTGAAAAGTCACAACCCACTGATTTATCTAGGAGATCTCTATTTATTAAGGAATTTCAGCCTTTGTATTCGATATCGTTGAAGGAGTGTTTTCATTTGAGATTTCTTTCTCATTTGGCTCGACTTTCTTCTCACTTTTTTCAGAATTCAAATTGGATTCTGAATTTGCTTTGATTGGTGCATCTAGCACTTCGGTTTTAGAAGTCGCTTCTACCGTGGCTGAAGACTCCGGATTTTTAGGCTTGTATTTGAAGTCATTCACTTGTTCTTTATAACTATCCATTTCATCTCTGTTTTCGATAGCGTCAATTGCATTCTCTAGGTCAACATCAGGGGAATTCCCACTTAATATATGGGGTGTAACGAAGATGACCAACTCTGTTGTATTCTCAACGTCTTTGTAATAACTAAAGAGATAACCTAACAGTGGGATAGAGCCCAAAATAGGAACACCTTGGCGCTCTCTCTTCTTGTTGTTTTGAATAAGGCCACCTAGAATGATTGTCTCAGAATCTTTGAGTTTTACCGTTGTTTCAAGACTGCGCTCACTAATCGTTGGAGCCCCTGATGCACTCTGTATAGAGGTTCTTACCTCAGGTTTAATTTCTAAAGTAATCTCTCCTCCATTGCTAATAAAAGGAGTGATGTTAAGGGTAATCCCATCTTTAAATTCTTTATATTGCAAAATAGGTGTTTCATTAGGCCCAAACGCCTGTTCGGCCAAACTGATCGTATTGGTAACGCGAATTGAAGACTTATTACCATTTAGAGTCGTGACCTTGGGCATGGCCAACACTTTTCCTTTATTGCTACTTTCGAGGGCACTCAATTCAAGTTTAAAACCCGAGGGTAAAATACCGATTTCTCCCGTAACCCCTTTGCGTTCTATCTTTAGAAGTTCGTCGCCTGAATATTTAAAATAACTCGTTAAGTTGGGACCCGTCCAAGAAGGGCTTTCTTCGGTGGTGTTGTTTTTGATACCATACTCATCCCCTTTGCTGCGAGTTAATTCGACGATAATACATTCGAGTAACACTTGAGGAACTTCTAAATCGACCGAGCGCAAATAAGATTTAATATTTTCAATTTCAACTCGTGTTCCACTAATAAGAACGGCATTTTGCTCTTTAATAACGGTCAACAATCCCTTGTTAATACTCGCGGGAAGAACCTTAAAGACATCATCGGCTTTGACGTGATTTAAACGATACAACTCATAGGTACTGAGTATTTTTCCCGATTCGGTTTTAGGATCCTTAGCTCCAACGAGTAGTGTTCCATTTTCATTGAGAAGATAGGTGTAGGGCGTTCCTCGCAATAAACTCGAAAAGGCTTCGTCATAGCTGACTTTATTTAAGCGCGCATTGATACTTTCTCTAAATTCTCCATAAAAAATGGTATTTAAATTGGATTCTTCTGCCAATTGTATCAAGACATCCTGCAAGTTGGCGTTCACGAGATTTAATGTCACCTTATCCTCTCTCACCTCAATGTCAAGTCGGCTCCCTGTACTCGACCCTCTCGAGCGACGCATGCGATCGTTTCTTACACTCTCTTCACCCTCTCGATTTTCAACGATGTAAAAATCATTTTTGGTGCGCACTTTAAAATCGTGCGCTTCCATTAAGGCCATAAAACCATCTAGAGGTTGAACGCTTTTCCACGACCCTGATACCGTTCCTTCTAAGTCTTTAGAGGCTAAAATTTTAATGCCCGTACTCGAACTGAATTCTCTTATAAATTGCTTGACCTCTTTGTTTTGCACGTCAAGATCCATGCGGCCTTGATTCGAAGACATCAAACTTCGAATTTCTTCAGAAAGTGGGCCGATATAAAAAACGCCGCTGTTGTAACTGAGAGAAAGATCATTACTTCGACATAACACGAGAAGAGCATCGACAAGGCCAATATTTTCTAGATGTAAGGTGACGTTTTGTGCAATCTCTTTGCGAACGACCACGTTGACTCCATAGAGAGAATTTAAGGATTGAACCAGGTCATTGATCGGCGTGTCTTTAAAATTCACAGAAATCGAAAAGGCATTCCATTTTTCTTTCGCTTCGGCGGGAATTTCTCCGCCATTTGTTCGGCCGTCTTTAACCGATGAGATGGTACGGTCAAGACTCGAAGGAGGTTGTGGCCCTAAAGGAGACTTGGGGCCATGCGCGAGTTCATTCGGTTCAACAACCGCAGAGGGAGGGCTCACTCTTCTGCGCCGAGTGGGTTCCGCATTTCCTGTAAAACACAAGCTTAACAAAAGGGTAATAACGACTGGGATTTTCAACTTATACTCCTAACACTCGGATCAACTCTTGAGTGGTTGTTAAACCTTCTTTAACTTTGAGGCAACCATCTTCTCGCAGAGGCCACCACACCTTTTCGGCAGCATCTCTCTTTTTCAATTCGTTGAGGTCTTTTTCGTGGT
>JBNKYI010000322.1:0-3450 GCA_050300815.1 Fibrobacterales bacterium | reverse complement strand
GAGATGGGTATAAGCGCGCTCGGCCCCTGTCAAATATTGACTCGCACTCGAGTCTCCGGCCATTCCCCAAGTCGAGATTCGAGCTAAGGCGGCAATAGAAACTCCGCCCCCCTCGCGAAAAGCCGCTTGATATTCTGAGGTTTTAGTACCTTCTGACCCTTCAAAAGCGCAAATCGTTCGGCTCGATAGCTGCCCCGTCCAACCATCAAAGACGTTGATATAAAAGTAACCATTGGGATCAAGCACCCTTAAAAGGTAATCGGCCCCCCACAGCGCTTCAGATTTGAGACTATCAAGCTGAGTTGCCGACACCAAGTTAGAGATGTTATCGGCAGCATCTGCCAAAACCCAAGCCGTCAGAGGGATTTGTTGGGGATTGAAATAATTGGCATAACTCAGATGTGTGAGATATTTCGATATATCCCCCGAGGCGTCATACCAACCTCCTCGCACATCGTAAGTCGCGCTTCCCCCGCCCGTTTTGCGAATCGCCGCATCGGCATTCCACACGGCGCTCTCGTCTGCTCGACTCTGAGAAAAAAAATGGAGGAGATCGGGCAAGGTTCTATTTAACAAACCATTACTTTGAATTAAAAATGAGGGCGAAAGATAAGTCTGCATCCCAAAATCCACCTCTACGCGATAAGAACCCTCTGCACTAAACTCACTGAAATCAATGCGAATGTATTTCTGATTGACACCCCAATCATCAACCGCCTGACCCGCACTCGTCAAATTTTGCTGCCGTTCGATATCTGAGGTTTGCACATTAACTAAACGCCAAGCCGTCGGTGCGCTTCCTGAAAATTCGATCACAAAACTTTTGGGCAGAGCACTGTCATATCCCGCATCATTGACCAATACCGTTTGGGCAGAAGCCAAAGAAAATGCAGATCCCACAAAAAACAAAAATCTCTTTAATCCAAACTTCATTCCTAACGCCACAACACCTCTCCGTATTCGTTATTCGACAAATGAATTTCAAAACACCGCAAATTCTACCTTAATTTAATGTCTACAAGTCGAATTATCAAAGCTCCATTCTACGAGCATCTCACTTTTAAAAAATTGGCGCTGCGAATAGGGGTGGTTTTTCATTTATAGGGCATCTCTCAAAAAAAATCTTCATCTTCACATTTTTCCACTTTCTTTAGATGAAAATCAAGGCTTTGGGTATAGTTTTACCCTCAGTCACCCTATAGGATTGTAGTGATGAAGAAATGGATTCCTTCAGGTAAGTCTTTGCGCATTGTTCGCAAAGTGGTCACTTATGTTTTTTTTGTTCTCGCCGGCCTTTATCTTTGGGTTCAGCAAACGGATATGGGAGAGTCTATTGTCGATCTCCGCGAAGAAATTGAAACCGTTCGCCTAGAAGCTAAAGTCGAGAAAGGAAAGTTTTTTGAGCTGAGAAAGAATTTTGCAGGCATTAACGGCGTTGAAAATGGCGCCGAAATTCTCTTTCGCATGGGAGGGTCAAACTCGATCGGAGACGAGTTGGCTCCTGCATTGGCCGCGGGTTATCTAAAAGAGATGGGAGCCGTCGGCCCTATTCGGATTTCTCGCAGTAAAAACCATTCGGATTACATCTTAGTAAAAGCAAATATTCCCGGACAAGCTTGGCCCCAAGGAATTGAAATTCGAGCGAACGGCTCAAGTGAAGGCTTTAAAAGCCTCGCAACAGGCCGAGCACAGATCGCCATGAGCTCCCGTGAAATCACAGTTCAAGACGTCGAGTTTTTGAATTCAAAAGGGCTCGAAGGAATGGATGATCGACGCTCTGCCTTTATGATCGGTCTCGACGGTGTAGGTATCATCGTCAATCCCGCCAACCCAATCACGTCATTAACACCTAAACAAATTCAAGATGTTTTTAGCGGCAGACTACAAGATTGGATTCTCATTGGCGGAGGAAACGGCAAAATTCAAGTTTATACTCGCGAGCCTGGGTCGGGCACTCGAGACTTCTTTCAAACCGTGGCAATGGGCACCTCTCCTTTTGCCAATTCAGCCAAAATTCGTCAAGACAATCAAGACTTGCACGACGCCGTCTTAAAGGATGTCAATGGCATTGCCTTTGTCAGCCTTCCTTACATAGGCAAAGCAAAAGCTATCGCCATTTTAGGAAGTGATAACGTGCCTATTCACCCCTTTACCTCTTCTGTCGAACAGCGGGATTACCCCCTCGCTCGCAATCTTTATTTCTATGTCCCTCAACGAATGGAAAACTTTTTTGCCCGCGAATTTGTGCAATTTGTGCAATCTGAAGAAGGGCAAAACATTGTCAATCAAATTGGTTACGTTCCTTCACCAGAAGTGGGTCTTCAAGAGTTTGACACCCAAGTCGTCGACAATCTTCCCGATGAATTTAAAGCGATCATCAAAAAATCAGATCAGCTGGCTTTGGCCTTTCGCTTTCAACCTGGCAAGGTTGTGCTCGACACCAAATCTGAAAAAGACTTGATCCGGTTGCAAAAATTTCTCACCGACAATAAAAATGCCATCGAAGAAGTCTATTTAGTCGGGCTCTCAGACAACGCAGGGCAAGCCGACGAAAATTTGCGCCTTTCTCTCGAACGCGCCAAGGTGGTCAAATCGAGACTGCTCGAATTCAAGCTCCCCATTAAAGAACAGCTTTTGATTCCCACGGGTTTTGGCGATGTGAAGCCGGTGGCCCCCAACACCACAGAAGAAGGTCGCAACAAAAACCGTCGCGTTGAGATCTGGGTTGTGAGAAAATAGGAGGCCATGTGAAACAGGTTCGCAACATCGCACTTTTTTTGATTCTCATGGGAGCATTTGCCTGGAGTCAAGAAAACTTTTTTTGGAAAACTGATTTTGAAAGGGCTCTGGCCGACAGGAGTCGCTTTTTTCGAAATTTTGAAATTGAACGCAACTCACCCCAATTCGGAAAGTGGCAAAAAGCCGAAGTGGAAATCATCGAACGCAAGCTTCAAAAAAAGCGCGAGTATGATAACATCTGGTACAACTTTGTTTTGGGATTAATCGAGCATCGCAAAGGAGAGAAAGTCTCAGCCACACTGTTTGGCAACGCTCTGAGTTTAGCCAAAGAAACACCGGGGCAACTTTGGTTGCTTTTTATGGAGTTTTATCATCAGGGTTTAGTCGACTGGGAAGACCAGGCGCTCTCGATGTTACACCGACAAATGATCCAGCGACAGGCCGAGTCAATCCCCGTGGTTTCTCAACAGCTGATGGTTCTCGCCCATCGAGAAGAAGGCCGACGCGAAGACCTCTATCAATGGGCCAAACGCTTTGACTATCACTTCACACAAGCCACACTGAATGAGTTAAGTCGATCAATCCCTAACCAGCCGAGTCAATTTGTGCGCGCCACCAAAGAGCTCTTTGGCCAACTCTCTTATTTATGGGAATCTCAAGCCGTTTTTATTTACAATTTGTTGACGTGGGTGAGCTATGCAATTTCACTGT
>JBNKYI010000321.1:0-3451 GCA_050300815.1 Fibrobacterales bacterium | reverse complement strand
GGTGCTTGTCGATCAGGCTTATGTTGAATTTGTGAGTGATCCCAATTATCCTCAGCTGATTAAGCGCTTGGCGCGCGAGCCCAATCTCGTTTTGTTGCGCACCTTCTCTAAGGTTTTTGGGCTGGCGGGATTGAGAGTGGGCTATGTGATGGCCAATGCACAAATTATCAAGTCACTTTATAAAGTGAAACAACCCTTCAATGTAAATTTGGTCGCACAAGCAGCGGCTTTGGCCGCTTGGCGAGACAAAAGTTTTGTGCAAGCCACCCTAGCGAATAACCAGTTGGGCAAAGCTCGCTTAGAAAAACTGTTAGGAGAATTGGGCCTCTTTTTTTATCCGACGCAGGCCAATTTTATTTGTTTTGAAATGGGAGATGATGCGGAGGCTTTTTGCGCCTTTACCGAATCTCGAGGCTTAATTTTGCGTTGGCTCAAGAGTTTTAAATTGCCTCGTTACATTCGGGTGACTATTGGTTTGCCTGCAGAGTTACAACTTTTTGAAGAACTTCTCAGGGAGTGGATCAATGAACACCGTTAATTTGAGCGATTCAGAGCTTAGAGAAATCACCCGAATCGGCCATCAGGCCTTAGATATTGCCCGCAAAAATATCCTCTCTTATTACGATAATGAAGTGCAGGTAGAATATAAGGGAGATGCAACCCCAGTAACTGTCGCCGACCGCGATACAGAAATCAAACTGCGACAATTTTTGAGCGAAGCAATGGATACGGGTTTTGTGGGTGAAGAGTGGGGATGTGAGAATTTGACCAAAGACTGGGTTTGGATCATGGACCCCATCGATGGAACCAAGAGTTTTATTCGTCAGGTTCCGCTTTTTGGCACCCTATTGGGCGCATATTATAAGGGAATACCCGTTTGGGGAGCGATCGACATGAGCGCCCTGCAAAAAAGAGTTTGGGCGGCTAAGGGGATGGGAGCGTATTTAGAGGGCAAACCCGTGCGGGTGAGCTCTCATTTCAAAGCAGAAAATAGCTGCTTGCTGACGGGTACTGTAAATACATTTGAATTGAAAAATCAGGGTTTTGCTTTTCATCAGTTGCGTCGGCAATTTGGCCTTTATCGCGGCTGGGGAGATTGTTTTGGCTACTTTCAAGTGTTAACGGGTAAGGCTGAAGTCATGTGCGATCCCGTTGTTTCTCTATGGGATATTGGTCCGTTGCCGATCTTATTTGAAGAGGCCGGAGGGCGTTTTACAGATCTCAAAGGCCGTTGCTTTGCCGATTTGATTCCCGATCTTTCGCAGTGGCAATGCGTTTCTGATTCATTTACGGCGCTAGGAACAAACGCCTTGTGGCATAAAAAATCGCTGGCTTGTTTCGAATAAATTAGTCATAATACTCTTTAAGTCAGAACCTTAGGGTCACGTTTGCAGGGTATTATGAATTTTTATCGCACAGTCAGAGGTCCCTACGCTTGTTTCAAACCCATTGGCGATATCAATGCGGCAATGTTGGTGCATCTGAAGAAAGCAGTGGCGAATGATTTGATTGAGGGGCGCTATGACCTTGCCATTGACTTAAAAAAAACGCTTTCTATAGACAGCACGGGAATAAAGTTTTTGATAAATCTCTCGAATACCTTGAAGAAGATTCGCCGCAAACTTGTTTTTTATGATGTAACAGAAGAGCAGAAAGAACTGCTCAATCGAGAAAATCCCGAATGGGAGACCTTTGTTTCACTGTCGAATTTTGAACGCAGTTTTCACGAAATTAGCCCAAACCTTATTAAAAACTTTTTCGAATTGGCTCAAGGAACGGGCCAGATTCGAACTCTCGAGCTTATTTGTCCGATTTGTGGTCACGAAAGAATCAAAGGTTTTGTCGATCTAGAGGCTGAATATGAACTTGAGTGGACGGACTATTCGATTACTCCAGTTTATAATTATTCAAGGGATCCCGAGAATGAAATGGATCCAGAGGGTTATCGAGTTGCGGTTTGCCAAGAGTGTTTGTTTGCCTCAAATCGACTGGATTGGTTTGATGTGCGATTGCCCGAAGGATTGTTGGAATCTCGCTTAACAGACGATGAAATTGAGAGAATAGCCAATAAGGCCCATCACCGCAAGAGTTTGAGATTAGAGTATCCATTGTTAGATCAGTCTCATTTTTTTGGTATGCCCCGAGAAATGAAAGCTTCTTATTTGGCTTGGATGCTTAATGAAATGACCTATCGAGACGTGGCTCGCGAAAAGGGAATGATCGATGCTTTTCAAATCGCCTTCTGTCATTTTATGATGTGTAAATACACCGAAGAAGAAAGTGTGATCGACACCCATTTAGATACGGCTTTAGCTTGGCTTTCAGGGCTCGTGCAAAAGCCCGAACGCTATGCGAGTTATAGAGTCTTGCAGGGCATGGTCTATTTGCTAAGCGTCTACTTAGCCAAGAATAAAATCGGTGAAGCGATGAAAATTGAAAAAGAAATTTTGGCGAATTTTAATCGAGATAAAGAGTCTGTCTTTTGGATAGCTAGGGCGCAAGAGCTTATTGAAGAAGAGAGAAACCAAATGGAAAGCCAAGGATATGACAACTAAAAATAAAAGGGTGAAGCGAAGAGCGCCCTTTATTATCCTAGGCTTTTTATTTTTGGGCGATGATTCATTACCCTGCAAATGTTCTATCAAAAAAACTCTTTGATTTAAGAGATCTTAAGCTAGCACAAATTGCATCAACCAATGCTTTGCGCGTTGTTAATGGAGCCCCCGATGGATTTGCCGGTGTGACCGTCGATTGTTACGGCAATTCGTGGCAAATTCAAGTTTTTGACTCTCGCGGCACTCAACAAGCCATAGATATTGCAACGGCTTTGGCTGAAAGTGCTGACTTTGTTGTGATCAAGTGGAGAACCGATGCCAATGGTCTAGCCCTAGAAAATTTCAAGTTTGAAATTTTTAAAGAAGGCGAGCCTTGTGTTGAAGTTTTTGAAGAAGGGGCAAAATTTCAAGTCGACCTATTGGACGCTGTTAATTCAGGACTTTTTTTAGACATGAGAGCCAATCGCCTAGCGATAAAAAAAATGGCAGACGGCAGAAGGGTTTGCAACGGTTTTAGCTATACCTGTAGTTTTGGGGTTCACGCCATGTTAGGGGGAGCTCAAAGTACAGAAAATGTGGATATATCCGCTAAAATTTTACAGAGAGGGCAGTTGAATTACGAGCTTAATCACTTACCCGTCGACAATGCATTTATTCGTATGGATAGCCTAGATTTTCTCAGACAGCAAAAAAAACGAGATAGGCTTTACGACATGATCATCATGGATCCCCCGACCTTTGCTCGCAATAAAAAGGGGAATTTCAAAGTCGATCGAGATTTAGAAGAATTGGCGAGCCTGTGTTTGGATTGTTTAGAGTTCAAAGGCGTCTTTTTTTTCAGTACGAATTGCTCTCGTTTGTCTATCGAGAAGATCGGTGAAAGACTGGGAGATCTA
>JBNKYI010000320.1:0-3460 GCA_050300815.1 Fibrobacterales bacterium | reverse complement strand
AGAGTCTGTGTATCCTATAAAGAAAATGGGAATATTAGAAGCAATGTATTCGTAAAGTTTGGCGGGTAATACGCCTTTAGTGCTCTTGACTTCCCAGTCTAAGAAAAGAAGCTGATGGCATTGCTTTTGATATTGAAGAGATTCTTCTCGGCTAACCCAACCTGGGAATTGGACGATTTGCTCTAAACCCCTTTCTTTGGCCCAAGTTTGCACTTGGGCGTGTTCACCCACAAAAGTGACTTGTAGCTTTTCGTGTAGCAAATGGATTTGAGAGCGAAGTTCTTTTAATGCGTCAAGTAAAGGCAGAGGGTTTTGATAAGGATAACGAGCGCCAATATAAGTAAGTTTGAGAGGTCTGGTGCTGTTGACGATTGGGGGATAGGGTTCGAAAGCAGGGCCAAAAAAACCATTGTAGATAACCTCGCAGTGAATGTTTCGAGGGGCAAGGGGTAAAATGTCTTTCAGAAAACCGTAAGACACACTAGTGAGTGCATCCGCTCGGCGAATTAAAAACATTTCAATCCTTTTTTCAATGTGATTACGAATCATTTTACGGTGTCGATCAACATGGTTAGTTGACCAGCCGTCTCTATAATCGGCCAGCCATTTCACGGTCGGATTTGCTTTCTTTATGAGCCAAGCGGCAATATGGGCAAATCCGGGTTCAAAAGTCGAGACAATGAGATTTTCGTCAGAATTGGGGTGTTTTTGAAGGTAGAGTTTGGCTAGACGCCAGCCCATGAGCATTCGACTAACCTTGAGATGATATTTGCTTTTGGATTCTTTACCCTTAAAAGTCCAAGGTGTCTCTATGAGTTCAACATTTTTGGGCAAGTCGGGATTGAAGCTTAATGATCCCTGCCAAGTTTCTTTTTGAGTTGTGAGAACTCTGACTTTATAACCCTTTGAACAAAAATACTTTACCCATGAATAGGGGCGACTGGCTCCCGCATTATTCAAGGGGGGGAAACTGTGGCAAATGAGGAGTATGACTTTTTTTTCTGGTGATTTGAGTCGTTCTGGCATTAGGCGGGGAAATATAGCAAGAGCTCTTCTTTGTGGTGGTGTAGAGAAAAGCCAAAAGAACTGGCCTGATTGATTGGATCTAAAAATGGCAATGATCGAGAGCATTGTTGAACTCTAATTTGCAAAGGGAGCGCCAATCAATCAGGCCAGTTTGGGAATTTACCAAAAACCCAACTAAATTCCATGATAAGCCAGTCTAGCAATTCTTGGAACGAGAATTGCTTTCTAAATTGATCAGGTGAATTTTTTGAGGAAAACATGGCCTTAGATTATCAAGAAATTTTAGAGTATAACGTCGCGGCGCCTCGTTATACAAGTTATCCCCCAGCGAATTTGTTCGTAGAAGAAGCAGAGCCTGCACGGGTTATTCAGGCTTTACAGGCCTCTAATCACAGTGAGACCACAAATCTTTCGTTTTATTTTCACATTCCCTTTTGCCCTAAACGGTGTTTGTTTTGTGGCTGCCAAACTGAAATCGGTGTGGGTGGACGTGAGAAACAACGTTATTTTCGCAGTCTTTTTAGCGAGATGGAACGGGTTTTACCTCTTTTGGATTCAGGTCGCAAGGTCACTCAAGTTCACTTTGGAGGTGGGACGCCTAATGCTGTTCCTTTCAAATACTTACGAGAAATATTAGATCGACTGAGAGAGCGATTTGTCTTTGAGGATTACGCTGAAATAGCAATTGAATGCGATCCGGCTTTACTCTCTAAAGGCAAGGTGGCCGAACTGGGTGAGATGGGTTTTAATCGCATTTCACTGGGGGTGCAAGATCTTGAAGAGAAAGTTCTACAAACGGTAGATCGAGATCCAAGCCGCATTCCCCTAAAAGAATTGGTAGAGTATTGCAGAGAAGTGGGCATGAAATCGGTGAATCTGGACTTGATTTATGGATTGCCCTATCAAAACCGAGAGAGCTTTCAGCAAACGGTGCAAAAGGTGATTGATATTCATCCAGACCGTGTGGCGACCTTTGCCTATGCACATATTCCTTGGGTAAAAGGTCAGCAAAATCAGTTGCCCGTAGATCAAATGCCTAATGGATTGCAACGCCTTGTTATTCTTGAAGATACCGTAGATTTATTTGTGGCCGCCGGGTATGAATGGATAGGGATGGATCACTTCGCACTCCCTAATGACAATTTGGCAATCGCCAAAAAAGAGGGATCTCTTAAAAGGAACTTTCAGGGGTATTGCACCCAACAACACACGGGGCAGGTGATTGCTTTTGGGGCATCGGCCATTGGTCAGCTCGATGGCGCTTTCTATCAAAATGTTCGCACAGCCAAAGAATATTCAGATGCGATGGAGAGCAAAGAGCTTCCGGTTTATCGTTTTTACCCGTTAAATATCGCGGAAAAATATATTGGTGATGTCATTGCCCAGGTCTTGTGCAACGGGAGGATCGATTGGGATCTCGCGGATCAGTATGAAATAGCCCACGACGAACGCTTAGAGAATCGCTTTGCGGAAAATATCGCGAAATTAGAGTCAAAAGGTCTGGTCTATACTGAGGGGAACTCTTTGCGTTTAACGGCAAAGGGTTTATGGGTTGTGCGTTACGTCGCAATGCACCTCGATCCGCTTTTTGAAAAGCCGATGGGAAGCAATCCTTACTCTAAAGCCGTGTGACATATTGGCAATTATGTTGAGCAAAGTGTCACTTTTGGGGTGGAGTCTGTGGGCAAATTTGCAAACGTCTTGCCAATTTGCTCAAAATTGCCAGAATGGTGAAAAATGAAAATTTGGCACTGAAATTGCTTTTATAATTCGACAAAGAATGAATAGGTATTGAGATGTTGCAAAAACTTTTGATTGTAGATGATGAGAAAGATATCGTTGCCGCGCTGGTTAGAGTGTTGGGATCGATTGAAGGTGTAGAAGTGTTAACCGCCTTCAATGGGGAAGAAGCTTTTGAGAAAGTGCAAAATGAACACCCTAATGTGGTGTTGACAGACCTCAGAATGCCTGGAATGAGTGGACTGGAGCTTTTGGACAAAGTGAAAAACTTGAATGAATCGATTCAAGTTGTGATGATTACCGGCCATGGAACCATTGATGATGCCGTGCAGGCCATCAAAAAAGGAGCTTATGATTTCATTCAGAAGCCCTTTAGAAAACAAGAAATCCTTACGGTTTGCAATCGAGTTATCGAAAAAGCGGCACTTCTTGACGAAAACCGCATGCTCAAAGAGAAGCTTCGCAAAAGAAGTTCGAAAAGATATGAGTGGGGAAAAAGCCCCGTATTCAGAAATCTCTTGCAAAAGGCTGCCCAAGCGGCGCGCAGTCAAGCGACCATTCTCATCTTAGGCGAATCGGGTACGGGAAAAGAAGTGATCGCCAATTACATCTTTGATAACTCGACGCGTTGTGATAAACCATTTGTTAAAGTCAACTGCGCTGCGATCCCCGACAACTTACTCGAAGCCGAATT
>JBNKYI010000319.1:0-3464 GCA_050300815.1 Fibrobacterales bacterium | reverse complement strand
CCCGATATAAGCGCTTCGATAGGCCAGTTAGAAATCGCTAATATTAATTTAGTCATCGCTTGTTTTATCTGGTTGATGATCTTTCCGATGATGGCGCAAATTGACTTTTCTAAAGTCGTTGATTTTAAGAGCTATCAGAGGGGATTAGTGATCACATTAGTGGTAAACTGGCTGATTAAACCTTTTACCATGGCACTTTTAGCCGTGTTGTTTTTTAAGGGGATTTATCATTCGATCTTAAGTGATCGATTAGCCGAAGAATACATTGCTGGCGCCATTCTTTTAGGTGCGGCACCTTGCACGGCGATGGTGTTTGTTTGGTCGCAGTTGACCAAGGGTAATGGGGCCTATACTTTAGTTCAAGTTGGAGTTAACGACTTGATATTACCTCTAGCATTTGCCCCTATTGTGCAAGGCTTACTCGGCGTTTCGGGAATTAAAATACCTTGGAGTACTTTAGTTCTTTCAGTGGGGTTGTTTGTTGTGATCCCCTTGGGGGCCGGCTATGGGGTGAGAAAAATTTGGATTGCAGCTAAGGGATTAAAATCCTTTGACGAAACATTTATGAAAGCACTCAAACCCTTAGGGCCTGCGGGCCTTATCGGCACACTGATTCTCTTATTTATGCTGCAGGCAGAAAACTTAATTGAAAATTATTTTCATATTGCCTTGATTGCTGTTCCTTTAACACTACAAACCATTTTGATTTTTGCTTTAACTTGGAAGTGGGGGAGAGCGTGTAAGTTATCTCATGAAATTACTGCGCCTTCGGCTTTTATCGGAGCGTCTAATTTTTTTGAGCTGGCGGTAGCTGTTGCCATTTCACTATTTGGAATTCGTTCAGGGGCAACTCTAGCAACAGTGGTTGGAGTCTTAATTGAGGTTCCGGTGATGTTGATTTTAGTTAAGTTTGCAAACAAATACAGATATTCAATATAACGAGGAAAATCATGAAGAATGTCATTGTTTTATGTACGGGCAATTCATTTCGCAGCCAAATGGCTGAGGCTTTTTTACGCAAATACGCAGGCGAAAAAGCACAAGTTTATTCTGCAGGTGTAAGGGCCATTGGGAGACTTCCCGAAAAAACACTAGCGCTGATGGATGAGGTAGGTATTGATATTCGACATCACACTTCTGATCAAGTCGATAAGTACTTAGAGATCGCGATGGATTATGTAATTACGGTTTGCGATCACGCCAACGAAACCTGCCCAGTTTGGAGCGTGGGTAGCCCCATAGTGGTTCATCAAAGCTTTGCAGACCCCCACGAAGTAGAGGGGCAGAGTTTTGAAGAATACGTAGCTTCACTTCGGCCAGTTCGCGATGAAATCGATGCTTGGTGTAAAAAGTGGGTTGAAGAAAATCTGTGATTTCGAAAAAAAAAGGGGGGAGGGAGACGACCCTTTTGGTCACAGTGGCTCTATGAAAAAGATATCTTTGATTCATTCATAAGGAGGTTTTGTGAAAATTCAACTTTTTAAGATGCGACTTATCGTCGCACTTTTTCTTTCGGTTGCCGCTCAAGCTGGGGCGACTACATATGAAGCAGAAAATCAAACATTGGGGCGAGATGCCGTTGTTTTTGATAGCGCGGGTGTTTCAGGGGGTAAGTATGTCAATTCTAAGGATATGGTTTTTAAGGTTACTGTTGAGAATACGGGAATCTACGATCTTGTTATTGAAATGTGGGTAAAGCAATATGCTTGGTTCAATAGCTCAATTTTCGTCAATAACGGATCAAATGCAATTGCGTCATTTCTGACAAACTCTCCTGACAGCGCATTTACCTCTTATACGCTTAAAGCGACTGCCAAATTAAACGCAGGCGAAAACACAATCACCGTCAGCGGGGGCACTGCTAATTTTGATTACTTGACTCTCGAGCGACACCCTTCAGTGGTTTTTGATCTCAATGCGGCTCCTGTGGTTAGTGGTGCTACCGAGGCGGCTTATAAGGTCAAAGCGTTTTTGACAGAAAATTTTGGAAGTAAAACCATTTCGGGGATGATGATTGGAGACAATGCCTTTAATTATGATTACGGAAACATGCGTCTTATAGAAGAATGCGTTCCTGCTGACTCTTGTTCTTTTGCCGACTCTCTCACTACTTTTCTCGGGCAAGAAGACATTCGTCTCTTTAAACAAAAATCAGGAGAATATCCTGCTCTCGGTGGATTTGATATGCTTTTTGCCACAGGTGGACATTCTGAAGAGGGTTGGTATAAAGGTTACAGCGAAAATAATATTCGCATGGCCAAACAGCTTTGGAAGTTAGGAGGGATACCCACTTTCACTTGGCATTGGAAGGTGGGGGCAGACACTGTGTTTTATTCAAAGGCCTCAGGATTCAATAATGCAGCTTGTACCAATGGTGTGATGGGGTCTTCGCAAGACAACACTTGCTTTAATTACACCAAGGCGTTTACTGATAATAATTGCACCGAAGTCGACACCACCTCGAGTGAATACAAATCGTTAGTGGCAGACATCGATATCCTTTCTCAATACTTTCTGCAATTGCAAGACTCTGGAGTCGCTGCGGTTTGGCGTCCGCTTCACGAAGCTGCGGGCGGTTGGTTTTGGTGGGGTGTGGGTGGAAGCACTTGTTATAAAGCACTTTACAAATTGTTATTTGATCGCATGGCCAATGTAAATGGCGTCAAAAATTTAATTTGGGTGTGGAACATAGAGCGAAATCCAAAAATTGGTTATGACTATGCTGCCTTAGATCCGTCTTGGTATCCTGGCGATGAATATGTGGATGTCATTGGGGTAGATATTTATAACAGCTCTGGCGACCATCAGTCGAATATCAGTTCCTTCAGCAAAATAGTCGATGAAATGGGTACTAAAAAATTGTTAGCGATTACCGAAAATGGACCCATTCCCGATGTAGACAGCATGGCAGTTGATGAGGCTGTTTGGTCTTGGTGGATGCCGTGGTACAATACATGGAGCAGCGGATATTTAAGTCAAACGGCCGATAATATTTTGGTCAAAAACCTAAGCGATTCAAGGATCATTAGCTTAGGCGATATGCCCGGTTGGGAAAAGTACGTGGCAAATCTTTTCTTCAAAAATGAACAGGTTAATTCCTTTGTCGAAGTGAGCCTACAAGAAGGAATGCTCTATATTAATATCCCAAAAGGTAGGGCGACAGTGAGATTGTATGATCTTCTCGGTCATCGAATTGCAGATTTTGAACAAAGTTCTGGTGCCCCTGCTCATCATCTGCTGAATTTGACTCAAGGTCAATACATTGTGCAGGTGAAGGGAGATGGGGTAAATGCAACCCAGTGGATTGTGGTTAAATGAAGATTTAGCGTTATTTAATTAGACAAAAAACGATGATTTAAAAAGGGGCTATCTCAAAAGTTTGAGATAGCCCCTTTTTATTTCCACATTTGATTTCATTCTCTACTTTAAGTATGGCAGTTCGCATTCGTTATGGACAATTTGTC
>JBNKYI010000318.1:0-3465 GCA_050300815.1 Fibrobacterales bacterium | reverse complement strand
GAGTGCAGGCGACAATTTTAGACTTATTGATGAAATTGAAAGAAGAAATGCAACTCAGCTTATTGTTTATCAGTCATGACATGGGAGTGGTTAGAGATATCTCTGACCGGGTAGGGGTGATGTATAAGGGCGAGTTGATTGAGGAGGCATCGACAGAAGAACTCTTTGAATCTCCTAGTGAAAATTACACGCGAAGCTTGTTGCAATCTGTTCCGCGCATTAACCCTGCAAGCCGGAGACGAAAATGAATGCGGTGTTGAATGTTAGAAATCTCAATGTCAAATTCAAAATGGACGAGCGTTGGGTTCCTGTTGTCGAAGAGGTGAGTTTTAATCTTATCGAAGGGCGTGTACTGGGAATTGTAGGTGAGTCGGGATGCGGGAAATCGGTTACGCTTAAATCTTTAATGGGAATGATTGGATTTGAAGGGGGAAAGGTCTCTGCTGACGAACTTGAATTTGAAAATGAAAACCTATTGAGTTTGTCTGAAAAAAAATGGCAAAAATTGAGGGGATCAAGAATAGCGATGATTTTTCAAGACCCCATGGCAAGCTTAAATCCCTTAGAAAAAGTGGGAAAGCAAGTGGTTGAAGTTTTTACCGTTCATAAACTATGCACTAAGAATGAGGCAAAAAAGCGAGTCATCCAATTGTTTACCGAGGTTGGAATTCCCTATCCTGCACAGAGATTTGATCAATACCCTCACGAACTAAGTGGTGGTATGTTGCAACGAGTTGTTATCGCAATGGCCTTGGCTCCAGAGCCGAAACTGATTTTAGCGGACGAACCAACAACGGCACTTGATGTAACTCTGCAAAAACAAATATTATTGCTATTGAAAGATTTGCAAAAAAGAAAACAGATGACAATGGTGTTTATTACTCACGATCTTGGGGTTCTCAAAGAAATTGCCGATGACATTCTAGTGCTTTATGCGGGGCGACAAGTAGAAAGAATACCAGCAGGTCATTTGTTTGAAAGAGCGAGACATCCTTATACTTGTGGTTTGATTAAAAGTTTGCCTAATCCTTTTGCCGAGTCAGAGCTATACAGCATTCCCGGCCGTGTCAAATCCCCCCAATTTAGAAGTGAGGCGTGTGAATTTGCCGATCGCTGTGAAAAAGCAACAGAGATTTGCCATCGCAGTATTCCCGAATGGAAAGCCTGGGGTGAAAATCATGAAGGTGCCTGCTATCATGCTTGAATTAAAAAAAGTCAGGGTGGAATACGATTTAGGGCACGAAAAATTAGTGGCCCTTAGAGAGGTGAGTTTAAAAATTAAAAAAAGGGAAATCTTTGGATTGGTGGGAGAGTCGGGGTGTGGAAAATCGACTTTGGGTAAAATGCTTGTGCAATTGGTTAAAGCGAGGTCGGGTGAATTGATTTATGAAAATCAGAATTTGCTTAAACTTTCTGACAAAGCATTCTTGCCTTATCGCAAAAAGATACAGATGGTTTTTCAAGATCCTTGGTCTTCTTTGAATCCCAGAATATCAATTGGAAATCAAATTAAAGAAATTCTGACCCTTCATCGAGGGATTAAGGGCGTCGAGCTTGAATCGGTGTGCGCATCGCTATTGCAAGAGGTGGGTTTAGGAAGTGATCAAGTTCATAAATTTCCGCATGAGTTTTCGGGAGGGCAGTTGCAGCGAATTGGTATTGCAAGAGCTCTTGCGGTCGATCCGAAAATTCTAGTATGCGATGAAGTCGTTAGCGCTTTAGATGTCTCTGTACAGGCTCAGATACTTAAGCTTTTACTTGATTTGAGAGATAAACGTGAAATGACGTTGATTTTTATTTCTCATGATTTAGGTGTCATTCGCCACTTTTGCGATCGAGTCGCTGTGATTTATATGGGAAGGGTAGTGGAACTCAAAGGAACGGTAGATTTATTTGCAAACCCTCAAAATCCTTATACTGCTAAACTTTTAAATTCGGTTGCTGGCTTTTCATCAGGCGTTGAATTTGATGAAAGTGGAATCGATCTTTACACACCTGTTGTGTGGAATGAAAATGAGGGGCATTGGAATGCGCTCTCTGAAGAAACGGGATATCTTTCTCTCTAATAATTTTGCTATAGCACTTGGAGACTTCGTGCAAAAAAATAAAAGAAAACACTCTGAATTAAAATCGGTAGAGATCGTTAAAGATATCCCTGGTGGTTTTGGTTTGGCCTTTTATGAAAAAAAACCTGTCTTTGTCGAAAAGGCCATAAGTGGTGAAGTAGTTGATATCGAAGTGTATAGGTCAAATAGCAAAGGCATTTTTGGTCGGGTTAAAAATTATGAGAAGACCTCAGAAAAACGAGTAGAAGCCCCATGTGAATATTATGACCGTTGCGGGGGTTGTGATTTGATGCATGTGGATTATGAAACCCAGCTCGAAATTAAAAACTCTTATCTCAAAGACCAACTTCGCCGCATTGGGGGTTTAGACGAAGAAGAACTTGAGGAATTACAAGTCGTTGGGCACCACCCTTGGAATTACCGTTCGAGAGTTCGTTTTCATAAAGAGGGAAAAAGCTGGGGCTTTCTCAAAGGGAAGTCTCATGAGGTGATTGATCTAAAAAAATGCTTAGTGCTCGTGGATGAATTGCAGCCTGAGCTATTGAAAAGTCTAGACTGCGAAGATGGCAGTTATTCTTTTCAGTCTGACGATCAAGGCAAAGTCGCCGCCGCTCGCGAAGAAATATCAATCGAAGTCTGTGGTAAAAAATTTCCGGTTAAAGCGGGAGCGTTCTTTCAAAGCAACCTCAAAGTCTTACCCGATCTCGTCGAATTTGTAATTAAAAACATGCCCGAAGAAATTGAAAATGGGATTGATCTTTTTGCGGGTATTGGTTTTTTTAGTGCGTTCATGGCGCCAAGAGCTGAAAAAGTTTGGGCCATTGAACGGGATGTGAAATGTAAAGATGCAGCACTTAAATACTTGCCTCAGAATGTGGAGTACATTACTCGCCCTGCTGAAGATTGGGTGGTGGGTCAAATGGGCGAGCGCTTTGATTTCTTAATCGTCGATCCACCGCGCACCGGCTTGCCCGACGAAGTCAAGCGCTTTATGATAGGTCTTAAGCCCGAAAAGTTTATTTATGTGAGCTGTAACCCTGCGACGCTCGCCCGCGATCTTAAAGAGTTTAAAGCGGGAGGGTATAAAATTGAAAACCTACGGGGCTTTGATTTTTATCCACAAACCTCGCACCTAGAGGCTGTGGCGGTTTTGAGTTTGTAGGGGCGTGTATGGGCGAATAATCATTCGCCCATACATTCGCCCATACATTAGACCCTACTCAAAACCATCTCTTCAACTTTGCCAAAGCCAACAAGCTCACCCATCCCATGGTAAAGACAAAAATCAAAGTGGCGCTTTGAAAAATGTCACCCGTAAACCACTCTTTGCCAGTGGCATCTTTAATCCATTCATACTTTTGAAAAAACATGGGCCAAACTTGGGCGAGCCCAATCGCAA
>JBNKYI010000317.1:0-3539 GCA_050300815.1 Fibrobacterales bacterium | reverse complement strand
GCCATAAATACTTTTTTTTGAATAAAAAGTTTTACCCATTCTTTTTTGAAACTTGCCGTTCCTGCTATGCCCACCGCATCAAATCCCATTTCGACCAATGTGAGAGCGTCTATCACACTTTCACACAAATAGACAACCCCTGGGTTGCCATCCAAAACTTTTAAGTTCCAAGGGTGGGGAATTTCACCTTTTAAATTAAGAAAGCGAGGCTGTATTCCCTCTTCAATTGCTCTGCCCTGAATGTAGCTGACCCTGCCCTTGCGATCGATATAAGGCAATAGCAAAGGATGTCTAAAGAAGCGCAAATGCCCGCGCTCATTGCAAAGTCCCACGGCCCTTAGTTCATCAAGAGAGTAATTCTCTTTTAACCATTCGTTTACCTCTCCGTAATCTTTGACCCAACGTATTTGCATTTTTTCAGAGACAGGCAAAAAGATCTTTCGACTTTTTAGATATTTAAGCGCAGACCCCGAAGGAGGCGAACAGCGACTCATAAAATTCGTTAGAATTTCACGCCCTCGATCTCGCTCAAGTTCTAACCCCATCGCCTTCTCTTGAGAGACCTCTGCTTTTTTGCTCGCGATCGCCTTCGATTTTTTAGGCGTCAACGAGATAAAAAGCTCAGAGGAATCTCCGGCAAAACGCTGAAGCCACTGAACCGCTTCTACAAATCCACACCCTATAACCTGTCGAACCAGCTCGATCACGTCTCCCTTGATATTTGCGCAGACCCAACAGCGAAAGTAACCCTTCTCATCGTTTAGAGTTACACTCGGCGTGCGGTCTCCGTGAGCGTGATTAGCACTCTGCCAGCAACGGCAACGCTTTTGATTCACTTCAATACCCAAAGACCGAGCCACCTCGGTGATCGCACATCTCGCTTTAAGATTTTCTATTTCTTCTTTGTTAAAACTCGATTTCATTGTCTCAGGGTTTTTAGGTTGTAGGTTGTCTTTTCTAAGTATTCGGGAAATTCTACTGAAGTCTTTCTCTTTTGTCTACGGTCGCCTCTTGCCCCGTTTCATTTCTTCGCCACATTTATTTACTGTTCTCAGCAAATGATCCATTAAGAACGCCCTTTATTAAATTTAGCTCATTCACCATTTTTCTTCGCAAATTCAATGATCCCAGCAATTGTTAAAAATGATATTCTAATGAGCGATTACACCACCTATAAAGTCGGTGGACCCGCTCGTTACTTTGCCGAGCCTTCAACCCTCGAAGAAATTAAAGAACTGCTAAATTGGGTGCAAAGCGAAAAACTTCCCCTGTGGATTTTAGGCAAAGGCTCAAATCTTGTCGTCAGCGATAAGGGATTTGATGGATTAATTCTATGGCTCGGTCCTAAAAAATGGGGAGAAATTCAAATTGAAGGCCAATGGGTTAAAGCGCAATCAGGAGCATTGCTGCACACCGTGGTCAGCGAAACCGTAAAAAAAGGATTGCAAGGCGTAGAAAATTTGGGCGGTATTCCTGGAACCATGGGGGGTGGAGCCTACATCAACGCCGGCGCCTTCGGTCAAGAGCTAACGCAGGTCATTTCAAAAGTCACTTCTATTTGTCGTTCAGGTGAAATCAAAGTGCGAAGCAATGCAGAGTGTCAATTCGCTTATCGCCACTCTCTCTTTTTTGATCTCGACGAAATCATCCTCGAAGTCGACCTCAAACTGCAATCGGCAGATCCCCTCTCTTTAAAAGATCAAATGACCGAAATTTTAAAGCGCCGCAAAGAAAAGCAGCCTCTCGAATACCCCAATGCGGGATCGATGTATAAAAGACCACCCGGCACCTACGCAGGAAAGCTGATTGAAGAAGCTGGGCTCAAGGGTTTTCGCTTAGGGGGAGCGGCCATTTCTCCCAAACACGCAAACTTCGTCATCAACAAAAATCAAGCGACCGCTCAAGACATTTACGATCTTAGCGAAGAAGTCGCTCTTCGAGTGAAAGCCCATTCGGGGATATCTCTTGAAAAAGAACAAATTTTTGTGGGATCTTTTGAGCCGTGGCCTCGTTGAATAGCGACAAAGCCCCCATCGCCGTTATCATCCCCACTTACAACCGTCGTTGGAGCCTATCTCGTTGTTTAGATTCTGTTTTTAATCAATCCTTAGCACCTACAGAAATTCTACTTATCGACGACGGTTCTACCGACGCAACAGAGCACATTCTTACGCCCTATATCGATAAGGGGCTGCGCTACCTCAAACAAAATCACTGCGGTGTTGCTGCCGCCCGCAACTGGGGCGTTTCTCAGAGCACATCCCCCTGGATTGCCTTTCTCGATTCAGACGATGAATGGCACCCCGATAAACTCAAAACCCAGTGGGACTTTCACCTGAATCACCCCGAATCTAAGATCAGTCAGTGTCGCGAAATTTGGATTCGAAAGGGAAAGCGCGTCAATCCCCCCCGGCATCTTGAAAAAATGGGGGGCGATCTTTTTGAAATGTCATTAGAAAATTGCATGATCACCCCTTCTTCCGTTTTGATAAAACGAACGCTCTTCGAAGAATTCGGGGGATTTGACGAAGACTTCTTAACTTGCGAAGACTACGAACTCTGGCTCCGTCTTACTGCAAAACATTCCGTTCTGTTAATTGAAAATTATTTGCTGACCCGCTATGGCGGACACGAAGATCAATTGTCTGCCAAATATCCCGTAATGGATCTCTATCGAATCGAAGCTCAACTCAAACTTCTAGAAAGTCAGAGCCTCTCTCGTTCACAAGCAGATCTTTGCCATAAAATTTTGCTGCAAAAGCTTAAAATCGTCGACAACGGAGCAAGAAAAAGAGAAAATGCAGACGTCTTGGCAAAGATTTCTGCATTTTCAACAAGATTCAAAAACCTCGTCTAAAAATTGACCGTGCTAATTATTACATTTGGCGAGTCCATGTTTAACCGGTTATTACACATCAACTAACAGGAACGGAAAATTGACAGCATATCACATTAAAAAAGGCTACGATCTTCCTCTACTGGGGGAAGCCGACTTAGCAATCCAAAACAAAGAGGATTCTAAGTTGGTGGCTTTGAATGTCGCCGACATCAAAGACACCAAGTACAAGCTGCTCGTTCGCGAAGGCGACACCGTTAAGGTTGGCACACCGATTTGCCAATCTAAAACAGATGAGTCACTTCAGTTCGTCTCTACGGTAGCAGGTAAAATTGCTCAAATCAACCGTGGCGAACGTCGTAAACTGCTCAACATTGCCATCGAAGTCAGCAATCTCAGCGATGCAGAAGACTACGGAGCTTGGAGCAGTGAAAAAGCTCAATCGGCTTCTGCTGAAGAAGTTTCTACCCATCTTAAAAGAGGAGGGATGTGGGCCCTTCTGCGCCAGCGTCCTTTTGACACTCTGGCCGATGCCAGCCAAACGCCAAAAGCGATCTTTGTCAACGCCATGGACAGTTCTCCTTTGGCTCCTTCCTTTGAATTTATTGTAGGTCAGTCTAATTGGAATCATTTTCAGACTGGCCTTTTTGCTATCAGCCGCTTGACTGCGGGCAAAACGCATCTCTGTTATGATGGGGATGTC
>JBNKYI010000316.1:0-3543 GCA_050300815.1 Fibrobacterales bacterium | reverse complement strand
AATGCGTGCTGAGTATGGATTTGAAGATCTCGGCGAAGGTTCTCACGTGGGTGCCACCATGCTCTATAAAACCCAATCGACCACCGAAAGTCGCCCTGGTCTGGGCCGCGAACCCTTCTCTTCTTTCTTGTGGGGAATGAACATGCGCCTGACTGATCAGGCTCGCTGGATGACTCGCTTTATCAACGCTTGGCCCCTCATTGAAACTCAACAGCCCTCAAGCTGGCGATTTGAAGCTGAATTCGCCCGTTCTTATCACAACCCCAACACGAAAAATTCGGCCCTTCTCGACGACTTTGAAAGCAGTCGTCGAGAATTGCCCCTTCCTATGCGGCGCAACGCTTGGACTCGAGCCGCCCCTCCTGGTGGTGATGAGCGAATTGACGCTTCGTTGTTTGACCCTCTCTTAGACTATCGCCACGAAGGGGATTTTGTATGGCACAGCAACTTCACTCGTCGCTTCTCTGAAATTTATACTCCAACAGGAAACTCCGAAATTGACCGGAGCGAAATCTCCATTATGCAATTCAGCCTTGAAGTCAACGATAACCGCCTCGGCAACAGCTGGGGGGGGATTATGCGTGCCAACTCTGAATACGCCTCAGATATCAGTCAATACAAATTTCTCGAAGTGGTCGTCTTTGGAACTGAGGGCCAACTCTATGTGGATTTTGGTCGAGTTTCTGAAGACATTTCAATCGCCGGGCAACAGCCCAACCTAATTAAAGATTCTGAGGGCGATGATTTTCGCAAAGTGGCTTTTAACGACAACGGTCTCGATCAAAAACTCAACAGTGAAGAACAGCGGAAAATTTGGAGTTGTCGCGAAGAACAATGTACTTCTACTCTAATCACCGCCGCAAACTCTGACGATCCCACCTTTGACGATTTTAGATTGCAAGAGAGCGAAACCGACCCCACCCGAGCCATTAATGGCGACCAAGGCAACAACGTTTCAACAGGAACCTTTGACACCGAAGACTTAAACGGAAACGGTGCATTAGATGTTGAACGAGATTTTGTTCGCTATAAAATTGATCTTGAAGACCCTACCTATTCTGAAAATCTCAACAGGGGATGGCGGCGTTATCGCATTCCGCTCACTGAGTTTCACGAAGTTATTTCAGGAAAGAATCTCACCCTCGACGAAATTCTGCGCAACAACATCTATTCAAGAATCTTTTACACCGGTCTTAAAGGTATCGCCAAAGGGCGACTCGAAATCGCTCGAATCAGTGTCGTTGGCAACCAATGGGAGGCCTCTGACCGCTCTACTGCCTATGATTCCATCAGTCAATCCGACCATCAAATTGTCGATGTGGGAGGATTCACCGTTCCTGTCGATTACACTCAAGAGCCTTCAGCGAAAGATTCAAATCAAATACAAGTTCGGGTAATTTCTAATCGCGAAGACCGTCAATATTATGTGACATCCCCCAATACAAAGATTGAGCGAGAGTCTGATTCAAATACCCCTTTGCGTGAACAGGCGCTGGTTTTGCAATTCAATAATTTACGGCCAGGTCAGAGTGTGAGCGCCACTCGCTTTTTTGACAGTGAAAGTAAAGATCTCACCCTTTATAACCTGATGAAAATGGAAATTCACCTCGATGGCATCGGTGACAATATTCCAGAAAATGCCCGCTTCGCCATTCAAATGGGGAATGGAAATTTGCAGAGTTCTCAAAACTATTACGAATGGAGTTTCAGGCCTAAGACTGCAAATTGCGCTAACGAACTCTCGGCACCCGAGTTTGATGATCTCACTGAAGACCAACTTAAAGATCGCTATGCCGAATGTCACCAGTCCAATTGGTTAGCCAACCAATTCTCCATTCCCCTCAGAGACCTTTGGCCCCTGTTAAAGCTTGATCGCCCTCTCGGTCAAGACAGCATCTGGCGAGCTCGCTCTCATCCCGATTCTACTTATAACCTCATTTTTAACAACTCTGCCGATCTCAAGCAATATTTTAAAGACACCCGCGATTCAATAAGCTCGACTTCGCTAAATCGCATTGAGGCTTTAGGGCTTGTGGGTGAACCCAGTCTATCTCGCGTCAATTGGATTCGTTTTGTCATCACCATTGATGACGATCTCCCCACGAGCGATAAGATTCAGGGAACCTTCTGGATCAACGATCTGCGACTCGAAGGGGTGCGCTCAGGTTGGGGAACTGCCGCACGCAGCGCCGCTCAACTCGACTTCGCCCAAGTGATGGTTCTCTCGGGTGATGTCAACTATCGCGACGGCAATTTTGCCACTCTTAATAATCAAGGGTCTAGCCCAATGCCCTCTTTGGCCGAGGCCAAATCGCGGATGGATTACCAAGGCAACTTGCAATTTAATCTCAACGCCTTTGCCCCTGATAACTGGCAACTCAAGATTCCCTTTAGCATGGCAGCCAGTCAGTCTATCGAGCGCCCCTATCTTAAACCCAATTCAGACATTGGCCTCACCCAAGACGATTACAATGATTTCGTTACCGAAATTTTTCACGATCGAGTCTATCGAGACCACCAACAAGAAGTTGCCGATCGAACCCAGTCTCAACCCTTGTCGCGTGGATACCAAACACTAAACAGTCAATTTTCTCTGGGGTTGAGTTATTCGAAATCTTATGTCGCCGATTCGACTTGGTATCAAGAATGGATCAGTCAACTCTTTTTTGAACGACCCAGCGTCAACTTTAATTATCGGCAAAGCAAGATTCACTCTCCTACGGCAGCTGACTCGCTGTGGTATTATGGAACGTTAATCAATTACGATCTGGGTAATGCCAATAAGACCAAGGGCTATTTTCAGTGGTGGCCCACCACTTGGCAAGTCACTCTCGCCGATATGGAATTTGTCAATAATCGCCGACTTGAAAGAGACCCCAACTCTCTCGTAGATTCAATACCTCAAGTCGTTGACTACCAAGTTGATCTCAGACACCGAACCAAACTCGATTGGGATCTCTTTCCCTTCTTAAAATTCTCTTATGATCTCGAGATTCGCCGCGACCTTGATCTCTACAAAGAAGCCTTTACCTCAGAAAATCTGTTTTCGTCTAACGAAGGGGGTTATCTGGGTATCAGCCGCATCTTCGATTACGACCACAGCGAATACCGCTACGATATCACCCGAACCCCCATTGGCGTAGATGACGAGGGCAACACACTTTACAGTCAATCCGTGCGGGGATATCAAAGCAATGTGGCAAGAGAATACCTCATCTTTCTCAAAGAAAACGACCGACGGCAAAATTTCAGATTGAACTTCAATCCCCACATTTTCAATTTTCTTACGCTGCGCACCACCTTTAACACTCAGTTCAATCAGACCCACATTTACAGTGACGACTTTGACCCCAACAACGTGGAATATCTAGATGACAACTATTGGAGCATCGACAGAAACGCCACTTTTGAATTCAGGCCCACTCTACAATTGCCACAGCTTTTTGGAACGGGAGAGTGGTCTAAAGGCATTCGCGACTTTTTGCGCAAGTGGAATATGCGCTCTATTACCGGTTCGTGGCGGGCGGGGGTGCAAACCCGCGG
>JBNKYI010000315.1:0-3553 GCA_050300815.1 Fibrobacterales bacterium | reverse complement strand
CGCCAAGCGGACCTAAAGAATGATGGCGAAGCTGGCCGCTGGATGTCTCCCCTGGCGGTGCATGTATTGCCAAAGATCGGCAATGTGGCGGTAGAAGATGTTGATCAGCACGTTCTGAAGCGGACGCTTGAGCCCATTTGGCACGTGAAGGCGGACACGGCGCGTAAAGCAATGAACCGCCTTAGTTTGACATTCAAACATGCCGCGGCGCTTGGTCTAGATGTAGACCTTCAAGCAACCATGAAAGCTCAGGCCTTGCTCGGAAGCTCTCTGCAAGGAGGACAACTCTTTGTCACCCTAGAACCTTGTTCGCATTATGGTAAAAATCCTCCGTGCACATTAGCGATACTGCAGAGCGAAATTTCTGAGGTTTATTTTGGCGTTAAAGATCAGAATCCCAATGTGTCGGGAGCTCAGCTATTGACAGAGCAAGGTATTTCTTGCCAACAGATAGCTCTCAATGGGCAACTCGAAGAGCTTTATCGCGGCTTCTTTCATTTCATTCGCAAGGGCTCTCCTTATGTGGTAGCAAAGATCGCGGTTGATTGCGAAGGTGTGATGGCCCAGCAAAATAAGATATCGGGATTGCCTGAACCCCTTTCTATTACTGGCGAGAAGGCAAAGGCCTTTACGCATTCATTGCGTTCTTGGGCACACGGTGTGGGGGTGAGCACACAAACCTTGCGCAGCGACAACCCCAAACTCACGAATAGAGTGGATCCCGAACAATGGGGAACAGCTCCTCAACCCTTACTTTGGGGCCGATCTCTTGAGAGTATTCCCAAAGGTTTTGAATTGCTCAGCCGAGAAGATGCGATCTCTTATCTATCGACTTTGGGCGAGTCTTTACAAGAATGCTTTGAAAGATCGCTGAAAGATCTTGCCTCTCGAGGGTTTCACCAAATTTTAATCGAAGCGGGTCCGACTTTTGCCCTAGAACTAGCCAAATGGGGGAGGGTCAACGAATGGATCATATTGCGTTCTCAAAAGAGCGCAGAGTGCTCTACCGATTGCCTTCCCTTAAAAATTTCAAATGAATTTTATGCGAAGATAGAGAAAGGCTACTGTTTACATAGTCAGTTGAATTGGGATGGGGACTCTGCAACGGTGTTGAGATTGTAGAATGTTGTTGCATAAAGGCAATCTTTCTAAGAGAGTGAGACATTCTTACAAATACCGGCTTTTTTGATTCTCGATAGAGGGGCTCTAAACTAAATTTGACCCATGTTTACTGGAATTATTCAAAACCGTGGAAGGGTTCTCGAAGTGATTGAGAACTTTGACGGTCGTACTTTTTGGATTGGCTATGAGCCAGAATGGCCCTCGTTGGCCTTGGGAGATAGCTTGGCGATTAATGGAACCTGCTTGACCGTTGAAGAATTGCGAAAAGGTGGGGTGAGATTGACAGCCATTGCCCAAACTCTTGCACTCACGACATTATCTTCTCTTAAAGGGGGGGATAACGTGAATTTAGAGACTGCGGCGACGATGAACTCGGCATTGGGGGGGCACCTCGTTAGCGGTCATATCGATGGTATTGCCCAGGTTCTTGAAATTATACCACGAGAGACGGGGCGCGAAGTTATTCTTGAAATTCCCGAATCGCTACAGAAATACACGGTGCCTAAGGGCAGTATTTGTTTTGACGGTATCAGTCTGACAATCGCCGAAAAGACGGGATCGCAGATTCGAGTAGCCCTGATCCCAGAGACGGTAACAAGAACTTCTGCGGGAGATTGGCAACCGGGAGACTCGGTCAATCTCGAAGTCGACCAGATGGCCAAATATTTCGAAAACTTTTTTAACCTCTACAAGGGAGAAATGCTTTGTTAAATCGCGTCAATGAAGCCCTCGATGCTTTAAAAGCTGGCAAGATGATCATCGTGATTGATGATGAAGATCGCGAAGCTGAAGGGGACTTTGTTTGTGCAGCAGAGTGTTGTACTCCTGAAATGATCAATTTTATGGCGAGATATGGCCGTGGATTGATCTGCACGGCATTAACGGAAGAACGCATTGATCAATTGAATTTGCCCATGATGGTGCAAACGAACACTTCACAGCACGAAACGGCCTTTACGGTATCTGTGGATGCTCGCAAAAATACCACGACGGGAATCTCGGCTTGGGACCGAAGCATTACTTCGATTCGGTTAGCGGATTCTTCGTTTTCGGCGACTGATTTTGTGACTCCAGGGCACAGCTTTCCTCTAAAAGCTCGCAATGGTGGGGTTTTGGTGCGGGCTGGGCACACAGAGGCTGCGGTTGATTTAGCGCGTTTGGCGGGATTTGCTCCTGCTGGAGTGATTTGTGAAATCATGAATGAAGATGGCACAATGGCTCGTATGACTCAGCTTCGAGCAATTGCCGATGAGCATCAAATGATGATGATTTCAGTAGAAGACCTCATTGCTTATCGCCGTCAGACAGAAAAACTGGTGACACGGGTATTAGAAAAAGAAGTGAAAACTCGTTTTGGCATTTTTACTTTAAAAATTTATCGAGACAGCGTGGCTCAGAATGAGCATTTGGTTTTTCAAAAAGGAGAGATCTCTCCTGATAAAGTAACCTTGGTTAGGGTGCAGGTTGAGAATACCCTAGAAGACACTTTTGGAATTGAAGGAGATATCTTTAGTTCAAAATTTGAAGCCGGGCTTTCGCGTATTCAAGAAGAGGGCGGGGTGTTTCTCTATTTCCGTTCTCTCGATAATCCATTGAACATGTGGAACAAGTACTTGGGCAATCTCGAAGAGGATGCCTTAGATGAAGAAAAATCCCATCATCGCTATGACACTCGAAATTTGGGTTTAGGCTCGCAGATTTTAGTCGATTTGGGAATATCAAAGATTCGTCTGTTGAGCAGTAGCGGAATTCCTCGCACGGGCTTAAAGGGCTTTGGGCTTGAGGTCGTTGATACCGAAGCGCTTTAGTTTGTCGCTTTGACAAAACGGCTGCCACGAGGCTGCCACGAGGCTGCCACATAGCTGCCTCGTGGCAGCCGTTTTTTTAAAACACCGCTAACAAAATCCCTGCAGCTACGGCTGAGCCGATCACTCCAGCGACGTTGGGGCCCATAGCGTGCATTAACAAGAAATTTTGAGAGTCTTCTTCTAAGCCCACTTTATTTGAAACCCGAGCCGCCATGGGCACAGCAGAGACTCCCGCTGACCCGAGCAGGGGATTGATTTTTTGTTTGACAAAGAGGTTCATTAGCTTGGCCATTAAAACGCCGCCAGCGGTTCCTGCGCAAAAGGCGGCTAATCCAAGAACGACAATACCTAGTGTTTCGAGGTTGAGAAACTTGTCAGCTGAAAGTTTGCTGCCTACGCCTAATCCCAAGAAAATAGTGACGATGTTAATCAAAGAATTTTGTGCGGTTTGGCTCAAACGTTCAACAACGCCACATTCGCGCATTAAATTTCCAAACATTAAAAAGCCGATAAGGGGGGCGGCCGATGGCAAAAGAAAGCTGCACAACAAGATGACAACGAGAGGGAAAATAATTTTTTCAACCTTAGAGACGGGGCGCAGTTGCACCATGCGAATTTTGCGC
>JBNKYI010000314.1:0-3565 GCA_050300815.1 Fibrobacterales bacterium | reverse complement strand
AAAGTCTAACACTCAAGTAGAAAATTCCCCATACTTAAACTTAAAAAGATCTTTTTTTTAGAAACGCTCTAAAAATGAAATTGTAAACTGGCCTGATTGAATGGAGCTAATTTTCCAACTTTGATTGATAAATTGGCATCCTTTTAAATCCAAAGGAACCCTTACGCTTCGTTTGCAGGTCAAAGCATAATCATGTTCTTGCTTGTTGCCATTTCTAGCACCAATTGATTGGGCCAGTTTGTTTTATTTCTGTGGAAAATCAGATAGCAATTTACGGATTAAGGGTTCTAACTTCGCTGCCGTTTTCTCATGATCTAAAAGATCGGGATGCCAATAAAGTCCTGTTCGCTGAGGAAAATATTCAAAATAATAGAGATCATTGTGCCCCTGGGCCTCTTGGGATTTAAGCACTTCGCGCAAAGTGGGTATTAACAAATCATTTGGCCAAATGGGATTAGCGACAACGACAAAGCGCACACCGGGATAAAGCCCTCGCAAGCGGTCGATAAATTTCTGATAAGCTTCGATGAAAAGAGCCGGCTTCAAATGATTTCCCTCTCCCTGAAAATCATTCGTTCCCAAGGCAATCACCACCACCTCTGGCTGCCAAGATTCAAAATCCCACAGGATATTTTTGCCTTCGTTATTGCGGGGAGATATCAAAGCCTGGTTGTAAAAATAGGGATATTCCTTGCCCGGATCCATCCCCATGTAATTTTTAACCAACCCCCTGCCTGAAAAGGCGTTAAGTTGTATGTCGAGATTGAGGCGACGAGCCAATATGTGTGCAAAACTGCGAGCCGCATTGGTCGTCGCAAAAACGGTAGAATCTTCTTGGCCAGGCACAGGTTCTCGAGTTGCGCTCATGTTGCCAAAGCCCACAGTATAAGAGTCGCCGATAAATTCGACCCGATGCAGCGGTTGGTCACTTAGGGGTTTCAAGTCTCCCTTTTCTGGTAAAATCAGCTCGACTAAAGAAACGGTCTCACTCTGATTTTCACTCGCTTTAATCAGCTGTATTTTGGAGTCTTCAGCGAGGGCCGAATCGAGCAGAAGCACTTCCGTTAGATTAGATTCTACCTCGAAGGTTTTGTGAAAACGCCCGTTAACCCATACTTCCCAATGCGACCTCCCCTTAAAAACCCCCTTAAAAGGCTCTCCGCAATAAATGAACTGAACCATGACTCCCGGCCAATCCATGGTTTGAGCGCGACCGTCGATTAAAGTGCGGCCCGACCAAAAAAGACGTTGATCAGTGGCGAATATGGTTTTCTCTAGTTTGACGACGCTAGGTTGCAATGAATCAGAATGGGTCGAATGAGTCATAAGTAAAATCAATACAAAGTTTAAGGTCAGCCCTTTCGCTGTTTTCATTTTGAAAGCCCTCTCAAAACCTCTGCAAACAGCAAAGACTTCGATATGCTGAAGTTAATAACTCTAGTTTCATTCTTTTCAAAATAGATATGCAAAATCCAGAAAGGACCTTTAATTACTTTTAACGTGTTTTTCTATTTCTCTTTGAGGTTTAAATGATTTGCCACAGCCCTTCACTAACTCCCGATCGCAGTCGCAATCAACAACGTACCACCTGGGTTCTCTATCTCACCTTAGCCACCATGACCGCCGAAATTGCCTCAGGCTATCTATATGGCTCTATGGCTTTGCTCTCAGATGGAATTCATATGGGGACCCACGCCATGGCGCTTTTTATTGCACTTCTTACTTACCGTCTGGCCAAAAAATTTAAATCCAATGGCAACTTTGCCTTTGGCACCCACAAAATTGGAGCCCTAGGTGCCTATACTTCTGCCCTGACCTTAATCTTTGCCGCCTTATCCATGATTTGGGAATCTACAGAACGATGGATCAATCCTCAATCCATTGATTTCAATCAGGCCCTTATCGTGGCCATTGCGGGTCTTGTCATTAACTTGATCTCAGCTTGGCTTCTCAAAGAAGAACCTCATGATCATTCTCATCATCATGCCCACTCAGATTCTCATCACGATCATTCTCACTCAGAAGATCACAATCTTCAAGCCGCTTACTTGCATGTGCTCACCGATGCCTTAACCTCTGTTCTCGCCATCGTCGCCCTTTTTGTCGCAAAGGCCTATGGTTGGCTATGGCTCGATGCCGCCGCAGGAATTCTCGGCGCCTTGCTGATTTTAAAATGGGCTTGGGGACTTTTGAGAAAAACGGGCTCTTTATTGCTCGACTTTAGCTCTACTCGAGAATTGAGGGAACTCATCGTAAACGAAGTGCAATCTCATCAAGGGGCTCGTCTCACCGATTTGCACATCTGGGAAGTTTGCGAAGGTAAAAAAGCCATGATCTGCCGCATTGAAGGTCAAATTGAGACTCCTCAGATTCAAAGAATCAAGCAAAAACTCGAAACCTTAGGTTCATTTACGCATATGACCGTGGAATTTGCAAACTGGCCTGATTGATTGGTGCTGATCTTCTAAGTTCAGTCGATAAATACACGTCTATTTGAATAAAAAGGAACCTCTACACCCCATTTGCGGATCAAAGGATAATAATGCTCTTGGCCCTTGCAATTTTTAGCACCAATCAATCAGGCCAGTTTATACAAAAAGCACTGGCATCGCCAGTGCTTTTATCACACCAAGAGCGGTTAAACTATCTGATATTTATTTTCACTAAAGACTTCTCAGTATTACTTTCTAAAACACCTATAATCATTCCATGAATAGATCCAACGAATTGATTTAAGTCGTAGATCCCCACTTCAAATTGATCTTTAAAAATTTGACGTCCATCAAGGTCATAAAGCGTTAACATCGAAGGTTCAGTGACATTTATCATTTGATCATCAAGCTGAGCGTGATTTTCTAAATTGGCAGAAACCTCGGGAAGTTTGCCATAACCTGTCTCAATCGGTTGATAATCTAAAGCTTTTTCAAGTCTAAAGACCATCACTTGAGAAAGGCGTTCATCTTCAGGTAAAATGTGAGGAATGCCATCATCGTTTAAATCGGTCATGCCATAGTCATTGTCATTGCTGAGCGCCACAGTCATCGAATCAATAAGGGCAATACCTTCGGGTTTGGTGTGGGGCCAAGCCGTTCTTTTCATGATATCTCCCATCACTAATTCTTTTTTTACTGGAGTCACATGTGAGAGAAAGTATTCTACATCATAAGAGACTTCTTCAAGGGTTTTTCCATCGATCAACATGCCTTTTTCTCCGGCTTCACTGATATTTGTTGCTAAAGAATCAATCGTGATTTTGTAAAGGTCAACCCAATAGCGTCCCTCTTTATCTTTACCGTGTTCAACGACAAGAAATTCTTTATCGTTAATCGCTGTCATCGCCCCAATTTTGACATCGGTAATCTTACGATTCCCACCTTTGTCGTCTAGTAAATAAGCATATTCTTTAGTATCGCCCGTTTGTGGATTAAGCTCAACACCTGTTACAACATTACCATTGGCTGAAATCGGAACAAGCTGCACACTTGTTTCAAGAGTATCCCTTTGATCACCTAAATCTAATCGTGCCCTAGCAGCAACTACTTGTTGAACTTTGGATGCCGGCCCA
>JBNKYI010000313.1:0-3598 GCA_050300815.1 Fibrobacterales bacterium | reverse complement strand
GAAATATAAAGACGATGAAAAGACCCTTAAAGTTCGATTGATGGAGCTGGAAACACTTGTAATAAAACGCCTATTGGCAAAACAGGAAACCAAGAGCTACAACAAACTCTGCAAAGATTTTATAGACAATGAGGCCCAAGTGAAAACAAAAGCCGATGCTGTTTTGAAGACGCAGATACAAACTGGAATTAAAAACATTTCAAACAAGAATGCGACAATCGTCCTATTTTGGATAGAGCTATTCCGCAGAAATAAAGATGTAAAACAATCCATAAAAGAGCTGAAATACAATTATTCACTGGAACATCTTTTACCCCAGAAGTGGGAAGAGCATTGGGCTTCTGTACCTGTTGTGGATGATGCCAGAAACCCAATTACAGACCCTGAAACCGCAAAACAGGTTCGCTATAGTAAGGTGTATTCCATCGGCAACATGACATTATTGAATAGCCGGCTCAATACTTCACTGCGGAACTATATTTTTTCAAGAAAAATTGAAGGTGATGGCCGCAAAAAAGGCATTCGCCAGTATTCCGAACTCTGGATTACCAAAGCGGACATTATCGACCGATACGATTGCGGCGAAATTGTTTGGAATGAAGCTTCTATCACCCAGCGGGAAAATGCTCTCTGCGGTGAATTATTTGAAATTTGGAAATCATAAAGAAATTCTTGAATGATGAAATAAAAAGCAGAACTAATTGCAGATGAATTGACCAATGAGAGTTAATCGGAAGACCGCCTATTATTTCCCTTGCTCCAGTAAATGGGCTAGGGGAATGTAAGAATCTAGATACTGAAGTTAATGAATAATCATCAAACATATTTTATGCCTACTAAGTATTTTGCATAAATTTACTTCTTGCCGATTTTCTTAATCGCCTCATCAATATCCTTTTGATATTCTGCCATCTTCTCTAGTTCACCAGCAGCCTCTAACAAATAGATATCATCTCCATCTACACCTATAACAATTTGATACTGATAAGCTTTACCTTTATAAGGAGCTACATATTTTGTACTGCTAAGCTTCGGTAAAGTTCCTTTAAATTCTTCTTTAGAAATTTCTTTATAGCCCGAATGCTCCATTCGGGTTCTTACCGCCTCAGTCCAATATTCTAAGTCGGCTTTAGGATCATTTTCTAAAACCTTAACTCGATAGACCACACCTTCAGGATTAACGGCTTTAAAATCATCGCCGTAATCAAACTCAGCAAAACCATTGGGCACAGGCGCTTTATAAGCACAAGCAGAAAACAACAAAACAAAACTGATGACAATAGAATAACTCAATAATTTTTTCATAATTCCCCCTATTCAAAATCTCGCATTAAGTCCACAAGGTTCAAATCATTGATCCAAGCAAATGAAGATTTAAAATTGCTTATCCTTTGCTTTTGATCTACCTCATTAAAAAGAATTTGCATTTCAGAATAGCTTGCTCTAAATTCTATTTCTTCGATATTTGATTTAAGGTTTTCAATTTCATTAGTGAGTTGTTGAATTTCTCTTTCGACTTCTAAAAACGAACCCGAGTCTGATTCTTTTAACAAGTCAAAATAATTTTGCAATAGAGATTCTTTGCTGCGCAAGTTTTCTGATTTTTGTTTGTGATCCCAAGTTAAACTTTGGGTTTTAATTCCTTTGTCTAATAAATTGTATTTAGCACTTAAATGTTCTAAGATTTTAGAAAGCTCGCAGGTTGGAATACTCACTACCAAAAATTTTTCTTGACGTTCTTTTAAGAATCCTTTTTGGGCTTCGAGATATTTTAAAATCTCTTTTTGCGTTTCATAGGTGTTTAAAACTTGCAAAGTGAGATTTGAACTTTTTTCTTCGAGTTTTAAATCACCGCAGATTGGAGATTCTTTTTTAGTGATTTCTTGGGTTAAAGTTGAATCTGCATTTTTAGAATCCATTTCATTTGGAGCTTGACCATCGAGTGCAAACGTTAATGTTAGACCCATAAGAATTAGATATTTCAAATTTTTCATAGCGCCTCCACAGCTTGACGCAAGCTTTTGACATGTTTTTCTTCTGAAGTTTTATTAGGGAATAACAATTGGTAAATTTTCAATTCTTTAGAGTCTTCTTTGTTTACTTCAAATCCTACATAATAAACATAAGGGTTGTTTGATCTAGACTCCATTCTAAAGAAGCTGATGCCCGACCATTCCATTTTTGAGACATTTTGATATTGAGCCCCAAGGTGTTGATCGATCACTTTATTCCAAAATTCTTTATCCCCTCTTGGGTTGTTTTCTCGTTCTACAATCCAAGCTTCAGAACCTCCCGCCGCTGTATAGATCTTTTCATCGTCTGATTTAACCAGCACAAAACCTTTGGGCTCTTCACTAAACTCTAAATATTCTCCATACAAACTATGCTTCTCTAAAGGGTTCATGTTACGGACCCATTGAAAAGGACCCGTCACCCCAGCCCCTTGGTCTTGAATTTGACCCAAGGGTAAAACTGACAATTCAAGTTTTGAAAAAGCCACCAAATCAGCAAGAGTCGTTGCTCGCATTTTTAAAGATTCAATTTCACGCATGACGCGTTGCAATTCTTTAAGCAAGCGAAGCTTTTCTTTTTCATCTTTAGCTTTAGCGATCAGCTCTTTAAGCTTGGCTAAAGTTTCTTGGGCCAGACGTTCTCTTAAGGCATTCTCTTTAATCTGATGGCTCAAATTTTCGGCCCAAAGTCGATGGTAAGTAATCTCACCGATTCCCATTAATTTTTCATAAAGCGCGAGAAAATGATTTACAGGAACTTTTAGCACCAAACTTTGACGGTGACGATACTCAACTTGACCACCCATTTTTTCGACCTGACTAGAAATCGAATCCATAAAAGCGTTTGGCTCTGCTTGCCTTGAATGAATAGCGCCGTTATAATGAACTTCATTGGCAGTCACTACTCGAGGAGCTTGAGGTAAAATATTTGAAGAAACCTTTGAGGGTTTTCGTTTTGAACCCATCGCCGACTTGCCTCTTGGGGCTGGGCTTTCATCCATCGCAAAGACCGCACTTTGCTCACTGACCATGTCGTATTGAAGCTCTTCTTGATAACCACTATTAAACCCAGCCTCATAAGCTCGTTGTTCATAAACCTCTTTGTGAATTGTAGGTCTCGTACAGGCAATAAAAGCACTCATCGAAAAGACCGCAAATATCTTTAGAATAATTTTTAACATAGTTGCTCCGATTAGCTCAGTAAAATCTCAGAAGAATCCAATTGTATTGGCGCTTTAAAACTATTTAAAACTTTCTGCAAAGATTTTTATTTCTTTGCAACCCTTTGGCTTTTTCGTTCCACCTTAAAAACAAATGCAAGCGATACCCTTAAACGAAAACAACCTAGTCGAGAGCTTAATTCAAGGCAGTAGCGAAGTTCAAAGCGACGCTTTAGAGCGCACCTATCACCTTTTCGCCAGTTCTTTACTCAACCACGCCTTCAGAATTCTTCTCGACAAAGAAGAAGCCGAAGATCTGCTGCGGTCCTGCCTGAAAAACAGCAGCTCAACAACCACCTTGGCGGAACTGCCGGAAGACAACCATGAGCAGCAGCCCTGAACCGGAGACACGGGAATGCGATCTCG
>JBNKYI010000312.1:0-3616 GCA_050300815.1 Fibrobacterales bacterium | reverse complement strand
ATCCTTCGAATTTGAAAATGAGTTTAGATTAAAAACCTCATTGCGCATCGTATCTACAATGCTCAAGGCGTTTTCAGACAAGTCGTTTGTATTATCGATATTCGCCTTCAAAAGCATCTGATCTAATTCGTTGACATGAATTGCCATATTTTGCAATATATCAAGTGCCCCAAATCGTTCTGCATGATTTCGTCGAGTCACCCATTCCATTTGCGCAAAAAAAATCAACGCCGCAACAACGAGAACCAAACTCATCGTCCACATCAAACCCATTCGTTTTATAGAAATTTCCATAAGAGTAATTCGGTCTCTAATCATTACTCCCCTAAAACTGTGAATAACGCTTTGCTCAACTTATCTGGCAAAAGAGGCTTAGCTACCCATGCAGTCACTCCACAAGCCTTTCCTCTCAATTTTAATTCTTGAGAAGATTCTGTCGTTAGCATAAAAATCGGAATACCTGTCGTTAGACCCTCTTTAAACATCAACTCACAAAAAGTGATGCCATCGAGTTCAGGCATATTCACATCACAAATAATCAATTTTATATCTGTATTTTCTCTCATTTGCACCAGTCCCTCAACTCCATTCGTAGCGAGTACCGGAAAGAAACCCAACAACGTTAAGAGATCAAAAAGCTGATTTCGCACAGTTTCTGAATCATCAACAATTAATATTTTCCTCATCGCCCATTCCGATTAGAGTAAATTCCCAAATTCAAACATCAGCCCGTTCTCAATTTCCCAAACTGATGCCCTGTTTAACCTCATCAAACGCGACATCAAATACCGTTGATATCCCGAAAACTTCACGTCTGAAAAATATCCTTTCAATCGAGTTCGCAAACAAGAACACCCCAATTCAAATTCAATACTTTCAAAGTTGTCTATCCCTGCTTCAATGCACCATTCACCCAATAGAAAACAAACAACTGAAGGATCAAGCAACAGATTTGGACTGATTAAGGGATCTATATTTTCAAAAATGATTTTTGGATCTTCTTTAGAAAAATCATTCTCTGATAAATAAGCGCTTAATTCTGTTGTCAAACGCTTTTGCAAATCAGCCAATCGATACCAAGATGGGGTCGAATGTTGATTCTGTTGTAAGGGCAAACTAATCTTTACCTGTGTGCCATCTGTGTTTGATTCAATATCCACCTTGGCATCAATCTCTTGAGCCCAAAAGAAAATTGCCGGAATGCCGATTCCCCGACCCGACGTTTCTTCGGGATCTATTTTGCAAGATACGCCTTCTCGTTTCAAATAATCAACGACTTTATGTCTAGACCAATTCAAGCAGTGCGTTCCTTCTTTTTTTACGATCTGAGCTTTCAACTTTTCATAATTAAAACCTTCGCCATCGTCTCGATAATCCAAAACTAAACCATTATCATTCTCACTGAATTTTAGAGAGATTCTCCCTTTACTCGCCTTTCCGCTTAGCCGTCTTTGAACTTTAAACTCATAACCGTGACTGACGCTATTCTGAATAAGCTGCATCACAATTCGGTTCATAAAGTGGCGAAATTTTTTGGGCAAATAAATCGCATTACATTCCATTTTAAATTCAAGTGGAATTGATGAGACTAACGCGCATGACTCAAAAATATTATTCCAATGCTCAACTAATTCTTTGATCGAAAAATGTTCTTTAGTCTCGATTTGAGACCATATCTTAAGGGATAAAGACTTGAAGGCATCTAATCCTAAATCATTAAGTTTCTGAAAAAGTCTGCCTATTTCGGTATCTGTGTGTGTTGCTATTTCTTCGCTGGGATTTGCTCGATTTTCAATTTTCGAATAGGCTTTACCCACTTTGCGCATGACTTTTAAAACGTCTTCGCCTCCCAAAATTTCTTCTTCGGCCAAATGAAGTTTTTTCATCAAACTCACATGCCCCGCCAAACGAGCACAAGATTTGAACGAGTGCATAAGAGCTAAAACCACCTTGGGATCTTGCGCAATCTCCATCGATAAATAAAGAGATTCCATTTCATCTGCCAATTCTTTGACAGACATTTCTCCCCTCTCTTCAAAATTTTCTTTATTTCCTTTAGCTTGAATCGTCGGGGCCTGAATCGCAACAAGTGAGAAATATAAAGAGACCTCTTCGCCTTTTTTATGATTCTCTCCGAGAAGGGTCCATTCAACCCACAAGGGTAAACTACTGCCGTAAGGTCTAATTTTGGCTTGAACGCCAATATGACCATTCTCTAATTCTTGAGCCGAATACAAAATTCGCGAACCAAAATACTCTTTTAAAGATTCTCCATATTCGGGAGGGCGACCAAGCATTTCTGTTAAGCGCAATGAACATTCTTGCGTACAAAAACCTGTGTTTGTCACTCTTAACAATCCCTGAGGCAAATTCAGCATCAATTGTTCAAGGCGCTCTCGGTACTCCTTCCCCCCCTCTAAGGTTTTGCCAATTGCGCAAAACAACCACTCTCCACTCTGGCTTAAAAAACCATGTATCATCCAACGAATCGACTTCTCTTCTGTGCGTCCTTTTGCCACAGTAACAAATTCGCGATCTTGAATATTTGCAATGGCATGGGCAAATTCCGTTCGAGCCACAGGATCTAGCCAATTCGCCAGAGGAGTATTTAACATACGCGCCTCAAGTTCACCCACAAAACTGCAGAACGCCTGATTCGAGCGAACCACTTGGCCCGATTCGTTGACAATCGCAAAGAATATGGGAAGTTGATCAAACAGCGTTTCTGCCTGTATCTTGCCATTTTCTAATAGACTGATCAGTCGGTGAGTTGTGTGAATGTCAAAGCTCATAAAAACTCCACTTGCCCATTTTTGATTTCTATCTCAAAACGAGGCTCATTCTGAAGTTTAGTCAGGCTCTCTTGGCCAAAAACCTCAAGGGTAAATTGACAGATAATTCGGCGATTGTCTCGAACAAGCGCCCAGATCAGAGAACCGATTTCTGCCCTGTGTGGGGGTTCGAAATAAGAATCAAATCCGCGAGTGACTACAGGTAAACTGATTCCCACTCGAACCTGATAGGCTTCAAAAATTCTCTGAATGGCTCCGGCCATTAAGTTCGAATACTCTTTGATGAAATCCCTAATCAGATTGTCATCCACAAGCATCCCCCCCATTGTATCGCTAAAGTCAGAAGAGCTGTAAAACAGCTTGAACGTTCCTTTGACCTCAGGACAATACACCAAGATGATCACCATCCACTGGCCATACACCTTCACTTTGTTGTCGGGCTCAACCGTCTGAATCTCCCAAAGGGTATCTCCGCTGTGAACACCCCACCGTTCGAGAGAGGCTTTTTCAATCCACTTTTGGAATTTTGAGAGTGAAATTCTGGATTCTGTTTGCATAATTCTTTAGATTGTACCCCATTATCTCATTCGGTTTCAACACTTCCCGAAAATTTGCTTACTTTTCTGGGCGCCAAAACACAAGCTCAGGGCTTTTCGGGAAATACACCCAGGGAGAAAAAATTGAAACGTTATCTATTACTTGGACTTACTCTATTTTCGTTTCTGTTTGCCGAACAAACCAAACTGCAACTAGACGTTGAAAAACACATTCTTCCCAACGGAATGAAGGTGCTGCTCGCTCCCAACCACCAGTCTCCAACTGTT
>JBNKYI010000311.1:0-3616 GCA_050300815.1 Fibrobacterales bacterium | reverse complement strand
TCTCCTCCCAAAGTCCTGATGAGCCATTTCCCGACCGCGGAAAATCATAGAAGCTTTTACTTTAAAGCCTTTTTCTAGAAACTCTTGTGCGTGTTTCATTCGATACGAGTAGTCATTCTGATCAGTAGAAGGGTGCAACTTGATCTCTTTAATTTTGATCACATGTTGCTTGGACTTTGCCAATTTTGCCTTTTTCTGCTGATCGAACTTGTATTTGCCATAATCCATCACCCGACAAACCGGAGGCTTAGCTGTTGCAGCCACCTCAACCAAGTCCAAACCGGCATCGGCTGCAACTTGAAGGGCTTTTGCAATGGGAACTACGCCACATTTTTCATTGTTTTCATCAATCAAAAGCACCTGGGCCGCACGAATGCGATCATTTACCTTTGTTGGGTCTTCGGGTTTTACTGGACGACGAAAGCGCCCCTTAGGTTTATTCAAATAGACTCCTGTACGTGCACTGAGTTCGATATCTCTTGAAATCATTCGACTTACAAGAGAAATGGACGATACTGGATTCGAACCAGTGACCTCTACCATGTCAAGGTAACGCTCTAACCAACTGAGCTAAACGTCCGACGAGCCGCAAATTTAAGAAGAATGATACCCTATTTCAAGGTATTTACAAGGGTTCCTCACTCATTCGCATTCAGAATTCAAATCTTCGTAAAAAAAGTAGCAACCTTTGCCATTGGTTTTCGCTCTGTACATGGCCATATCCGCCGCTTTGTAGATACTTTCTTGGGTTCTCCCATCTTGAGGATAAAAAGAAAAACCCACACTTGCAGAGACATTCACCTGACCTGCTCGAGTTTCAATACTCTTTTCAATGTCAGAAATCAAACGACGAGCCACTAGCTCAGCCACTTTGCGCTCTTCAATACCCGGCAATAGAATTGCAAATTCATCCCCACCCATCCGAGCCACAGTGTCATTCATTCTCAAGCACTGGGGGAGTCGGCGAGCCACTTCAACCAACAAATCATCTCCGGCCTGATGGCCGTACGTGTCATTCACACTCTTGAAGCCGTCGAGATCTAAGACAACCATTCCCACCGAATGCTTTGAGCGATCGGCTTGAAGTAAAGCTCTTTGCAATCGATCTGTGAAAAGCACTCGGTTTGGCAAGTTCGTTAGCGAATCAAATGTCGCCATTTTTTTCAAAGCATCTTCGATTTTTTTTCGCTCAGTGATATCATTGAGTATCACCACCCCTTGGCTCATATCTGAATCAAGACTTTTGGTCATCGACTGCAAGGGAATTTCTTTGCCCGAAGCCCTCACTCCCACCAATTCATAGGTTGCGTCATTTTGCAAATCGTGGTTAATCTGCAAATCCTTAAAACTTCGTTCTACAAGTAACTCACTCAAAGGTTTACCCAGCAGCTCATCGGCTGTGTATCCAAAAATTCTTTCTGTCGCTAAATTTGCATCGGTGATCACCCAATTTTTGTGAAAAATGACCATTTCTTCTGCGAGAGATGCCATTGTTCGAAAGCGAACTTCACTGAGTTTAATCTGTTCAAGGGCCTCAACCACCGCCGTTTGGTTCGAGCACACACAGACAATTTTTTCGTCGTTCAAACGACTGATCCCCATCTGAAAAAAATGCCTATGACCTTCGAATTCAATCGAAAATTCAAGCCTTACTCCCGATGTTTCATTGCTCGCCCTCTGAAAGGCCTCAAGCACCTCTGCTTTGCGCAAAGAGGTAAAATCCCACAAATACAAGTTTAATCCACCAAACATTTCAGGCCGCTGACGCCCACCTTCGGTCTCTGCAATTTCGAGCAACTTTCCCTCTAGAGAAGCCATAAAAATGACTTCTTGCATTCCGTCTAAGATGCCCCGCAGTTGCCTCTGAGATGCCTCAAGGGCGCGTTCGGCTCGATAGCGGCGAGAAACATCTTCGATAAGAACTAAACGAAAAGGCTGCCCCCTTAAAACAATGTCTTTCGCTTGGGCTTCTATGGGAATAGGCTCTCCCCTTGACCCAATCGCATTGCCACGGTATGTGCCTTGCTTTTTTTTAATAATTTGAGCTAATTGTTCTCTTTCTTCAGGAACGATTATTTCTGTTAGATGCACCCCCAAAGCTCTCTTGCGACTCCACCCCATCATTTTAAGCAAAGTATCGTTTATATCAACCACTTCACCTTCGCGGTGAATGCACATTCCCACCAAATTTTCATCCCACAGCATTCGATAGTTTGCAGCAATCTCTTCAACCGACCTCTTGGCGCGATAGTCTGCGCTCACATCCTGGATGAGCCCCGTAATTTTTTGCACCCGTCCCTCAAAATCCCGATCCGAAATTTTGGCAATCATTTTTAGACGGTAGGTTTCTTTTTTAAAGCGGCAAGAAAACTCCACTTCACCCTTTTGAATTTTCGCCAAGCGCAACTTCGCCAAAAGGCGTAACAGGCGAAAATAATCCGCCCCTTCAAGCCATTCACTCCAATGCAATTTTTCTTTGGGATGGGGGCCATCAAGAAAAAGACTCTTCCAAATCGGATCGACCCAATAACTTCTCTCTTGGCTCATCCATTCCCAAGTGACGATGCGCCCCGCCTCTAAGGCTAAATCGAGATTTACTTCTCGAGTGCGCAAGGCCATCTGCGAATGACTTACCGCGCTCACATCCCGCGCAAACCCCTCGATTCTGTCTTTCGAATGTTTTGAAAACGTTCCTGTTAACTGAAACCAACCCCCTCCCCGCTCCGTCGACTCCCTCAATAAAATCCCCAAACCTTTTTCAATCAAGCGATCTTCGCCTAACACCTGAGAAAAAACGAAAGCAAAGTCTAATGAGAAAATAGACGTCCAAGCATTCGGCGATTCCCAATTCTCAATGACAAATGATTCACCTCGCCAAATGAGCTCACCCTTTTTGCGGTGAAAACTCCACGAACTCACCTCAGCGGCTTGTGAAATCTTTTCATTTTGCTCTCGCAACTCGGCAATTTGGCGCAAAAGTAAAAGCCCTGCATACCCGCTTAGAGCAAGCAATGCCGTCATCGCAAACCGCAGCCATTCAAAATGACTTAGTTCAACGATTGACCACAGCGCAAACAGGCTCACAGCGCCTATCGTGCTGTAGCGACAAATCAAAAGAAGAAATCCTTTAGGCTTTTTCATGAAATTCAACGAATTATCGAGGTTAGCAGTTTTGAGAATAACACTTTTTCAGGCTATTGTCCCCCTAGAATCTGGCTCTGTCTGATTTTCTTTTCATGTAGAATTTTAGCGTATTCTCTCAAATCAGAGACCAAATCATATTCGTCGACAATTTCGCTCCCGACCAATTCTTCAAAGACATCCTCTAAGGTGACAATTCCCGCAAAGGCTCCATGCTCATCTACCACCGAAAGAATATGTTCTCTTTGATCAAAAAAATGGCGAAGCAACGATTCTCCCCCCATCGTCTCGGGTACCACTGAAAGTTTACGAGCTAGCTCTCCCAAACGGCGATGCCCATCATTTTTCAGCAACGCCGCAAAAAGGTCTTTTTGATGTACAAACCCCGTCATGACATCAGGATTTTCTTTGTCAAACAAAGGAACTCGAGTAAAATTCCAATCGTTTAACGTCTCGCGTAAATCTTCTATTTGAG
>JBNKYI010000310.1:0-3623 GCA_050300815.1 Fibrobacterales bacterium | reverse complement strand
GTGTCCTTATCAATTTCTTAAAAAAGTGACTCCAAGCGAACTTGATACAAAATGATCCACGCGTAGGTTGCTGCTTTCGCCCTGGCCTGGTCCACATCAATCACCCTTATCAAGGGCCTGGAATCAGCCGCAAAGTTAGCTTAGTCTTTTTGAAATTCAAGGGAAAATACGATTTAAGACCCGTTTGCGCATAACAAAGTCAATCTCATCAAGATTCAAACAAAAGAAGAATCATTCTCAGAGATCTTCTGTTCTGAGAATGTGGATTCTCCCACTCTGCCCTTTTATTTGCCCTTGGAAATACTACCTTTGCGGCCTCAAAATCAGTGCACTTTCCTTAATCTTTGTAGCTCAATGGTCGTCGAAAAAAATCAAAAAGTCACCTTTAATTACACTCTGTGGGACAGCAATGGAATCCTCATTGAAAAGCCCACTGACAACCCTCCTATTACCTATTTGCACGGTTATGGGCACATCCTTCCTGGCCTAGAAGAAGTTTTAGAGGGCCGGCGTGAAGGCGAAAGCTTCAGAGCTGAAATTCCCTGCGAAAAGGCATTTGGACCCTACAAGCACGACCAATTGATTAGTGTTCCCTTTGATGAGTTGGCTGAAATTCCCGAACTAAAAGTCGGTATGGAAATCGAGATGTTTCAAGAACGCATCGACATTGCCGAACCTAGAGATCCCAAAGACATGTTTTGGACTCCACAAACACCAGAAGATCTTTTTAAAGAAGATTCTGCCGATTACGACGGTGAGAGTGAAGATGACGAAGACGAGGAAGATGAAGACGCCGAAATTTTTATCGTAAGAGAAATTCGCGCAGACGAAGTTATTCTCGATGGTAATCCCCCATTGGCAGGCAGAGATCTTGTGTTTGAAATTCAAGTTTTGCGCATTGAGCCTGCTTCTTTTGAAGAAATTGAAGACCAATACCTAAATGATGAAGAAGACGAGGATTTGTTTTAATGGCTAACCTAGAAAATCTTAAGCGAGAGGCGGGCCGAAGTGCCGCCGATCAAGTAGACAACGGAATGGTAATTGGCTTGGGCACAGGTTCAACGGCTTATTACGTCATTGAAAGAATTGCTGAACGGATTAGAGAAGAAGGTTTGAAAGTCAATGCGGTGTCTACTTCTTTTCAAACCACTTTTCTTTGTCACGAATGGAAAATTCCTCTATTAGACATCGCGACAGTACAACATTTAGACCTCGCCATTGATGGTGCGGACGAAATTGATCCCCGCAAAAATTTAATCAAAGGAAAGGGTGCGGCACACACACTCGAAAAAATTGTCGCCGCTATGGCAGAGACTTTTTATGTCGTTGCTGACGAGTCTAAGCGCGTTAAGGTTTTGGGAACCAGCATGCCCGTTCCTGTCGAAATACTACCTCACGCCTACAAGTCGACCTATAAACGCATTCTCAACTTGGGCGCTGAAAAGTGTGTCTTGAGAATGGCAGAGTCGGGCAAACAGGGGCCTATCGTTTCTGACAACGGTAATTTCATTATTGATGCTTGGTTCAAAAATATTGATTTGCCTAAGGCGCTTGAGCAAGAGCTTAACTTGATTCCCGGCGTTCTCGACAATGGCTTGTTTGCTGGCTATGCAGCCAAGGTTTATCTAGCTACCGAAAAGGGAATCGAAATTTTTTAATGGCTTCTGATCAATTTCACCAGGTCGCCGAAAAATTTAAAACGGTGCAAGACCATATCTGCAACGGTCTGGTCGATCTCGGTGAAAATCTTTGGCGCGAAGATCTGTGGAATTACGAAAAAGGCCAAGGTGGCGGGCGCACTCGTGTTTGGGAAGACTCCATTCTTTTAGAAAAAGGCGGGGTCAACTATTCGGCCTTACACGGCGGTCAACTTCCCCCTTCAGCTCTGCAACTCCTCCCCCAAACTCTTGCCGATAAACCCTTTGCAGCCACAGGTGTTTCTCTTGTTTTGCACCCTTGGAGCCCCATCATTCCCACCATTCACATGAACATTCGTTACTTTGAATGCGAAGAGACTTATTGGTTTGGCGGGGGAATAGACTTAACTCCCACCTATCCGATAAAATCTGAAATCATCGACTTTCACCGCACATTAAAAAAGTTTTGCGATGAAAAATCAAGAGATTATTTCGCTCAAAAAGAAAGCTGCGATCGGTATTTTTTTCTAAAGCACCGCGGAGAAACTCGAGGCGTGGGAGGCTTATTTTTCGATCATCTCAAAGGTGATTTTGCAAGAGATCTCGATTACGTTGAATCCTTAGGTATCCTTTTCAACGCGCTCTATTTTCCTTTTATCCGTAATCATCAACAAGATATTTACACCGAAGCTCAGCGAGAATTTCAACTTTATCGACGCAGCCGCTACGTCGAGTTTAACCTCTTGCTAGATCGCGGCACTCATTTTGGCATTCAATCTGAAGGGCGCACCGAATCGATTCTTATGTCGATGCCCGCGAGAGCCCATTGGAAATACGATGAAACCCCTGCCCCAGGCACCGCTGAAGCAGAGCTCATTGACTTTTATCTAAAGCCGCAAAATTGGTTGGCACTCGACTGAGAAAGCAATGGCACCACCCGAAATTCTAGCTCCTTGTGGTGATAAAGAAATGGCCCTAGCCGCCATTCACAATGGAGCCAATGCAATTTACATCGGCACACCGGGTTTTAATGCCCGAGGAAGAACCCTTGATCATAGTGAAGATGATCTCAAAGAGATCATCGATCTTTGCCATCTCTATGGCGTCAAAGTTTTGCTGGCTCTCAATATTTTAATCTTTGAACAAGAGTTGCACTATCTAAAAAAGAAACTGAAAGACTGGATCGCTTTGCAACCCGATGCTTTCATCGTACAAGATATCGGGCTCATTCGCTTAATCAAGTCGATAGCTCCTGAGATGAAAGTTCACGGTAGCACGCAAATGACGTTAACCTCAGCCGAGTCAATACAACTCGTTGAGCCCCTTGGTCTAAGTAGATATGTTTTGGCCAGAGAGATGAGTCTAGCAGAGATTGCCGAAGTTAAAAAGCAAACCGACAAAGAACTAGAGGTCTTTGTGCACGGCGCCCTGTGTGTCTCTTATAGCGGTCAATGTCTCACCTCAGAAAGTTTTGGTGGGCGCAGCGCCAATCGAGGGCAATGCGCCCAATCTTGTCGCCTTGATTACAAAATGTGGGTTGACGGAAAGCCCCTTGCTTTAGATCAGCGTTATTTTTTTAGCCCTAAAGATTTATGTGGTTTAAATGAAATTTCCCAATTAAAAGACATTGGCGTACACACCTTAAAAATTGAAGGTCGCTTAAAAAGCCCTAGCTATGTTGCGGCCACAGTAAAGAATTACCTCGCCAAAATCAACGGTCAAAGCACAGATTCTAGCGAACTTGAAAACAGCTACTCGCGGGGATTCTTTTCAGGGTGGTTACACGGTGTGAATCATCAGCAATTGGTCGATGGTCTAAACAGTGCTCACGTAGGGCAATTTCTCGGTGAAATTATAGGTCAAAAAGAAGGCGAGCTCATTCTAGAAACAGAAACCCCTCCTCTCGCGGGAGATGGGCTTTTATTGCGCAGTGAAAATCAAATGTCTGAAGTTGCCGGAAAACTCTGGACTTGCCTCCCCTTTTCG
>JBNKYI010000309.1:0-3630 GCA_050300815.1 Fibrobacterales bacterium | reverse complement strand
TAGGGTGGGACTATCAAAAAAAATGGAAAACGCCTGAGTCAAATCTGAGTTTGTGGCTTTATTACTAATTGAATCTAAGATAGCCGGCGAATATATTCTAGTTCTTGTCGGCCGGATTGATTCCACCAGAGATTAAAAGTCGCAAAAATTAAACCGAAAATACCCCCTAGAAAGATAGCTCCTAGCACAATGAGTTTTTTTTGAGGCTTAACTGGTTTGCGAGCCAAACTAGGTTCATTAACAAATATGATTAGATTGCTTTCTTTTTTTTCTTCGATTCTCGTCAACTCGAGTTGTTTGCGCATTTCTAGTGAAATGGTCTGAAAAATTTCGATTTTGCGTAGCAATCGGGCCCTTTCTAAGGTGAGTTTAGGCGAGTTAGAATAACTATTGGCCTCAGAAAAAACCAGTAATTCTTCTTCGTTTTTAACAAGAGAATCTTTGTATAAGGCGTATTGTTGTTCTAAAAATTTTCGATTTTGTGTGATTTTTTGAGTTTTAATCTGACTAGAAAGAGAGGTGATTTCTCGTACAATAAATGCATTTAGGTTTTGAGAAAGCTGAGCATCTTTACTTATAACTGTTAAGGTGATGAGTTGATCAATCTCAAGAGTCACATTTTTTTCTAGAAAGTGTCGAATCGCCTCGCGAATAAAAATGTTCTTGGTTGATGGGTTCATCTCTTCAGTTTTGGGGCCGAGCTCTAGATATTCGAACAGGGTTATGCCATTTGAATCGAGATTTGAGAGAAATCGAAAAGAGTTGAGTTTTTGGTAAATGGGGTCGGCCGTAATGAGCTCAGGAAGCAGCTGAGATTCAGCATCGGTGTTGCTGATATTAAGTCCCGCTAAGCTCGCTAATCCGCTAAAACCTGAATTTGATTCTTGACTTTGAGGAACCCAACTTGAAACGGATTCATATTCCTTAGGTAAGATGAAGGTGGTGAAAACGGCGAATAAAGCAAAAAAGAAAGGAAAGATAATCAATGCTTTCTTTTGCTTTAAAAGAGAGAAGAAAAAACGTAGCAACGTAATTTCAGTGTGGTGCAGGTGAGTGGTCGGTTTTGTTTCCAATCGGTTCCCCGTTTTTTATGCTCGATAAGTAATAATGATAGATGAGTGCAAAAATAAATCCGTAATAACTTCCCAATGTTCCAGATCCTAAAATATGACCCGAAGTGACAGAGAGGGCCAAGCCGAAAAAAATCTGAAAAAAGAGTTGAGGAGCGTATTTACCGACTTCAGTAAAAAAGCAAACGCGCCAAATAAGATAGAAAAAGGCTAACCATATTCCATAAGTCAACAAGACTCCAATGAGCCCCTTTTCAAAAAGAATGTCGAATAAGTCGAGTTCAATTGCTTTGGCTTTAATGTGGTAAAGTTCACCTGGAACAGACATGGCCTTGTAGCCTTTTCCAATAAGTATTTCAAGCCATGAATAATGGTGAACAAACTCGTACCATCCTTTGGCCAAGAAGCGGTCGCGGTCAGAGAGAATAAAATTGATGAAGTTGTAACGATTATACATGTCTGAGATTTTCGCACCTATTTTTGAGGATTGTAAAAAGAGGATGCTTGAGGGGATCATTAATACAAGGCCAATGAAGATGAATACAGAGGCTTTTATTTTGGTCTGAGTCAATCGAAGCCAGTGAGTGCGCTCAGAAATAAAGGGGACTAGGGCTAAAACCACGAAGGGAGAGAGCAACGCGACTTTGGTGGATTTTAAAATGGATAAGTAGAGAAAGAAAAGAAAAAAAAGAGCACTTCCCATTTTTCGTGGCCAGATAGAAAAGGCGAGAAAAGAACCGAAAATAGATAAATAAGCAGCGACTGTATTTCCGTCTTGAAAGAAGCCTCGAGTGCCTATCTCTACGACACCTTGAGGGGTGTAAAATTGATATTGGGCTTCACCAAAGCCTAATCCTCCGAGCATTAGATTAATTGAGACGACAATAAATCCAAACAAGATAGAGAGACGCAACATTTTTTCGAGAGTATTGACATCGTATCTGCGAATGAGCAAGACTCCGTAAACAAGGTATTCAATAAAGAAGATTTTTTTGGTGGTGAAACCGAAATCTTTTGTGACAAAGAAAAGATCTTGGTGAGTGAGGGCGGCGAGATAGTCTGAAATAAAGAAAGGGGTTCCATATAAGAGCACCCCTAAGGCGGCAAATCGAGAAAGCTGAGCGATCCTCAAAAATAGAAATCCCATGATCAAGAATTTAAGAGGTTGGGCGATGCTTCCAATTCCCATTCTAAGGGTTATTCCGTTGAGAGTGTCAATCAATGGCGCAAAAAAAAGAGATAAAAAGAGTAGGCTGTCAAAAAGGTTTTGCTGGGCAATACCTAAAAACCAGAGGTAATTTTGGCGCAGATGCTGTACAAATATTTGCATTAATAGAGAAGAGCTTCAAATTGACGTTCAGAGTTAAGAATAGAAATCTCTTCTTGGACAAGCTCTTTGTAAGTTCGATTGAATGAGTCTTCTCTAATCATTTTTTTGAGTTCGTGCAAACCATTGTAAATAGAGTGCATAGAGGGTTCACAAATGATGCCAAGTTGATTTTTTTTGATTAATTGAGCGGCAATGGTGTCTTGGGCACCGACGTAAAGAATGGGGCGTTGTAGAGCAATGAGCTCTGCGAGTTTAGAGGGAAAGAAATATTTCTTTGACAAGTTAGAGCTTGCTTCGTCATAGATAACGGTGTAATGTGCCTTTTGATAGTGCTTTAAGAGTTCATTGTAGGGGACAAACCCTTTGAAGTTTGCCACCTTGCTAGAGCGCATGCCTTTAATATTACGTCCATAGAGGTCTAGATCAATAGCGTATTCTTCACGGTTGCACTTTTCTAAAGCAAGTAACAAATTTTCGGGAGTGGAGTCTCCGTGAAAATCACCAGCAAAAACTCCGTGAATTAAAGGTGCATCACTAAGAGGGAAGTCTTGGTTTTCAAAATCTTTTAAGTCAACTCCATAGTCAGGAAGTTCGCGAACTTTAGCTTTCCATAGAGGGTAACGTTCTTGAAGTTCGTGAGTTGAAACTTGAATGCCTTTTCTAAAGCAAATAATATCACAGTGCTTGACGAGTTGACGTTCAAGAAAGCGATCGAGTAAGGCACCCATTTTTCCCCGACGGGAGTATTCATAGCCAACCCAAGGGTCACGAAATTCAGCCACCCATTTTCGGGCCTTCTTAAATGTGCGAAATCCAACAAAATGCAGGGTGACAGGATTATTGATGGTGTAAAGTAATGTTTGTGGGGTCAGGTGTTTACGAGTCTCTTTAATAGCGATGGGGATCCAACGAATGTAACCTAGAAAGGGCAAAAAAAACTTTAAGAAGAAAAGGAATTTAGGAATATTTTGGTTCCAATAACTAAAGCTAGGAAAGAGAGAGTGTAGCCAAGCTTTAGAGCGGTGTATTTCTACGTTTTTTGCAGTATTGATCGAATAGAGGTCTTTGAATTCTTCGACAAAAGGGGTGATGACAGTAACTTTCCAACCTTGGCTGGCGAGATAATCTACTCGTTCTCCCATACGGCGGGCCTGAATTCCCGGCTCGGGTGGGAAGCTGTTTGTGACGAGTAAAAAATGCTTTTCCATTAAAGGAGTCCCCTTTTTTGCT
>JBNKYI010000308.1:0-3639 GCA_050300815.1 Fibrobacterales bacterium | reverse complement strand
TCATGTTCAGGGTAATCAGTTAAATATATTTGGAATTGCTATGAAAAAAATTCTTTTTGTTTGCACTTTAGTTTCTCTTTGTATTGGTAGTGGATACTTTGGTAAAAGTATTGGCTTTGAATATGGATTTAAAAGTGGATATTCAAGAGGGCAACTTGTTTTAATAAGAGATATTTCTAATCAGTTAGGATATAAAGTAAATAAAGAAACCTTAACGGATGAATTTTATCATTTTATGAATATCAAAGATATTTCGATATATCTTTTTGAAAAGAATGATGTCAAGAGTATTGCTGTTTGGCAAGATTAATAAAAATGTTCCTATCCGTTTAAATCTTTGGACCAGTTTGTAGCTTCAAAAAGGAGAACAAATGGGTTAGTGAAATCATTAATAGCGCCCGAAAACAGAAGGAAATAAATTATTTTTTGCATATGGGAGGTCGTGTGAAAAAAATCATCTTTATTTTTATTTCATCCATTCAATGGGCTTTTTCAATACCACTTGTTGCAGACTCTACTTTAGATGTTAAATCATGCTCAACAATATACAGCGATGATGGAGGGCTGGCAGACTATAGTTCAAATTTTAAAGGGGGAGTGATCATACGCCCCGACACGGCCTATAAAGAGCTTCGAATTGTATTTAAATCATTTAATTTGCATCCGAGCGACACACTAAAGTTTTATTCAAGTATAGATGATCTTTATCCTAAAAAATATACTTCTACCTCTTTGTCTGATTCTGATACGCTGGTTTCTTATTCTAAAATGGGTGACGTTAAAATAGAGTTTATGTCTGATGAGGCGGGTGAGAGCTCAGGGTTTGAATTTGAAGTTTATTGTAAACAGGCGGATTTAAAAATTTCAAATCTTGATATAAAGTATACTAATGGTAAAAGTTACGATACTTTGGTGTCGAGATTAAACAATGCAAATGATGGCCCTTATTACAATTTCATTCATTCTCTTGATATTGATAATGGTTCGGCAATTTTCAACATTAATTGGTATTTATCTATTGATTCTATTGTTGATGCAACAGATTCGCTGATATTTAAAGATGATCGGTGCGAAGGGTTTGTTTGTTCTCCTGATAATTACCCTTACTATTTTCAAGGTGATTGGTCTTTGCCATCTGTTGACTCAGCGGGGTCTTATTATATCATAGGCGTTGTGGATGGAGATGGTCAAACTGCAGAAAGTGATGAAACAAATAATACTTTGATTAAAAAAGTCGAAGTCACCAAGATAATAAGAGACTCTTTGCATGTATATGGTGATGTTAATATTATGACTTGTAATGATACCATCTATGATCATAATAGAAATGGTTTATATTCTTATGGCTTAACATCAACGATGAGTATTTCTCCTTCAGATTTTGAGAAGGTAAATAGACTAACGTTTTTGGAGTTTGATTTAGAAGAAAATAAAGATTATTTGATATTTAAAGGTGGGGCAAATGATTCTCTTACGGGTAGTAAAATTCCAAATCAATATGTTGCAGGTTTAGATGATTATTTCAAGTTAGAATTTTTAAGTGATGAAAGCGGAGTTAGAGAGGGTTTTGCCATTGCGATAGATTGTGTTTATCCTTTCGATTTAAGGGTGGAAAATTTGAAATTTTCAGATGGATTAAAAGATCGATTAGGGAATGAGACTGCTTACGTCGATTTTGAAATATCTAATACTGGATATCGAAATGCTAGGAATGTAGGTTATCATCTCTATCTTTCGCCCGATTCAATTTTGGACCCTACAGATACGTTGTTGAGTGAAAATTTAAAACGATATGCTTCGCTTGCAAATGATACGATTATTAAAATCCGAGATACTCTTAGGATTGGAAAATGGTCAGACACTTTGAATCTTATTGTTAAAGTTTTCTCGCAGGATAGTCTAAGCGAAAATAATAATGACGATAATATTGCACTTATGGAGTATGTAATTTATGGAATTAGCCCTAAATTTTATCCTAATGAGGTGACCTCTCATGTACTTTATTCTGGTAAGTCTGTTGTTTACGGGGAGTGTAATCCCGACACTATTTTTGATTTGGGAGGCACGGATTATTTACCTAGGCAAAGAAATTCTTTAAATGTAAAGAGAGGATTACCAACGTACTTAACTTTGAAGTGGTTGGAGTTTGATGTGAAGTCTGATGATACGCTTTTTGTATATAGTGGAACAGATTCTCTATCAAATCTAATCGGGAAGTTTAATAACGATCATCTACCCTATTATATAAAAGGTGAAAGTAATATAAATCAGTTTTATTTTGTTTTTGAAACCAATGAGGTTAATCAAGGCGCTGGTTTTTCAATTGAAGTGGGTTGCGATAATCAAGGTTTGATTTATAATCTTGATAGTACAAGTGTAAAAACGGAAATATATTATCCAGATTCTGTTTTTGATGTTTCTTTATATACGTCATATAATGACAGTACACTATCGTCGAGTGTGATGAATGAAGTGATCCTTTCTAAAGACACGATAATAGATTCTTCAGATGTGGTTCTTATAAGTAATCTTGAATATCCAATAAGTGGATATTTGGACAGAGAGTATGTTTATTCTATCGCATTACCAGATTCATTGAATGCAAAGGATTATAATTTAATTTTGAATTCCTATTATTCTCGATATGGTTATTATGAAAAGTGGCTTCTAAATCAAGTCCATGATGATTCTACAAATAATCAAATCATCGTGCCAATTCATATTTATAAAGATAAGCCAACATCACTTAAAGAATGGGAACGTGACGACTATAATGATGAAACTTTCTATGATGTATATAGCATAGATGGTGCAATGATTGAAAAAGGGTTGAGACCCATTGGATTAAAAGTATTGCATAAAGGCGTGTACATCATAAAAGGAAATGGTGTTGTGTATAGGTATTTAAAAGGAAATGACTGATCATCCCCCCCTTCACAAATTCTCACGCTGCTCGCAAAGCAATTGAAAAATATCATCTTCTCTTAACGTCGGAGAAAGAATACTCCAATGCTTGGGAAGCTCGCCAGGAAGATCTAGTTCGTTCTCGACTTCACCCTCTCGAGGAGGGATTAAACAGACTGCCGTCTTGGGATGCTCGGCACAATACTTCTGCACCATAGGCAAGATGTTGCCTTTAATAGAGAGATCAAAAAGTATTAAACGAACATCGGGTTTGATGAGCAACATTTGAGTTGCTGTGATTGTATGAGCCGTCTCATAGGCGACATCCCATTTGCGTAAAGACTTTTCGAGAATGCCCGCGCTGACTTTGTTTTCATTGATAATAGCCACTTTGATGTCAGGAAAGAAAGTGTTTTCAGAATGTATGGGGTTAGAGTCTTTAAACTGTGCGTTTAATAAGCTCTCTTGCAGTTCGACAATAAAAGAAAAAGTATTGCCCAGCGAAGAATGATAACGGTATTGCAGTTCACTTCCCATTTCGTGTAGCCATTTTTGGGCAAGGGGGAGCTCGAGTCCGTTGAGTCGATTGACAAAGGCAGGGTAAAGATCTAACGTCGCGAAGGGTTCGAAGAGTTTTTTAGATTGATCGCGATTGAGAACGAGTCCCGAGTCTCTCAAACGAAAATGAAGTTGATACTTGCCTCGTGTGTGTTCTTTTAATAGCACTTGCAGTTG
>JBNKYI010000307.1:0-3651 GCA_050300815.1 Fibrobacterales bacterium | reverse complement strand
TTCCTTTATGTTAATGCAGTTGCCAGACCGCACAACAAATATAGGGGAAGAACCTCTTTTCATCATCGCCAGAAGGCTTATAAGGAACCACCGGCCTAGCCGGTGGTTTTCGTTTATACAAAAAAGATCTGCGGTTATCCGCAGATCTTTTTTTATTCGTCATTTTTTTTCTTTTACTGAGCGTAATAATTATAAAGATTTGATTTAACCTCGACTCGACGAGGAAGAAGTTTCAGCCACTCATTAAACAGAGTTTGAGTTAAATATTGTTGATTGCGAGCCATTTCTGAAGCAACCATCGTCTCGACTTGAGCGGCATCTGGAGTCGTCTTCTCGATCACCTTGACCAACGCCACTCCTCTTTCCGCTGCAATTACAGGACTCCAATTCCCCGCACTGAGGTCAAATAATTTACCTACATCGGGATTATTGAATCCAAGACCAGGTACATAACTGTCAAGAGAAACCCATGAGGTTGAATCGTAGACTAATTTTTCATCAGAGTTCGCAAATGTTTTCAAATCCGATGCCGACTTCACCTGGGCCTCTTTGCTGAGCAAGTACTCTCTAGCCAATCTCTTCTGCTCTTCGCGTTTAACAATTCCTTTGATCAGATCTTTATTTTTTTCAAGATCTCGAGTTCCCGCAGATGCAGTCGCTGTTTTTTGCACGAGAGCGAAGTATTGATCATTTTGCAATACTTCAGAATACTCTTCACTCTGTGCCTTATAGGTATAACTTTCCAGACCCGCAAAGAAACCATATTTACCTAAAGCTTCACCTTTGGGTACCTGACTAATGTCTTCTACCTTAAGCCCAGCCTCTTCTGCTGCCTTTTCTAAACTTTTCCCCGACATGACATCTAAGCGAAGACCTTCAAGTAAACTTCTAAGACTGTCGAGAGTTTCTGTTCCTGCTTGAACACGAATCAAAATATGAGCCAAATTGGCCAGTTCTTTTCCGCCTTCTTGCTTTTTACCCATCGACTTTATAACGTGATAACCAAATTGTGTTTTGACGGGCTTAGAAATTTCACCAGAATCAAGGGCCCAAGCCGCTTCGCTAAATTCGGGAACAAAAACTTCTTTTTCTTGAAACCCACCGAGCATTCCGCCTTGTTCTTTAGAACCGGGATCTTCAGAATTTTCTTGAGCTAACTGAGCAAAATCTGCACCTTCTTTAGCTTGTTCATACAAGAACGCAGCCATTTTTAAGGCGTTTTCTTCGTCAATGCCAGCTGGCGTTTGTTTGAGAACCACCGCTTTGTAAGTCGCCATATCTTTTGTCGCAACAAAGCTATCGGGATGCGCTTCATACCAAGCTGAAACCTTTTCATCTGTGGCAAAGTCTTCACTCACATGAAAAGAATCAAGCACCGCTCGAACTAAATTAAGTTTAAAGCGAGTGTCTCTTCTCAAGACATTGAGACGGGCCTCTAAGGTCGTAGGATGGTACCCAGCTCCCACCAGCAATTGCAATTGCTGCATCGGAATTTTATCGAGCCTTAGATAGTTCTCATACTGACGAATTTCTTTCATGTCATAGATCGAATCCGTAGAGAGCCAAGCCTCAAATTTCGCCTGATCAAACTGGCCATTCGTTTGAAAAATTTCAGCTTGCTTCCACTGAGCAGGAGGCTGAGTGCGCAAATCTTCAAACATTTCTTTGCTTGAGGCCACCGCGTCGTTTTCAGCAATTTCCTTTTGTATTTCACGAGACTGAATCAATTCTTTAAGAACATCTTTGCGCAAACGCACACGATCTGCATCGCTCAAATTTTGCCCGGCAAATTGCTGTTCTCGGTTGTCTAAACGACGAGAGTATTCCGTCAACGAAATCCCAGCCCCATCGACCTCAGCCACATCATTTGATTGCCCGGTTCGACCATTCCCCATAAAAAGCAGACCAATAACAATAAAGGTAATGAAAATGTAAATAATCCACTTTGCCTGTTCACTTATCCATCTAAGCATATCTAATCCCATTGAGGTATTATTGATCGCGCAAAGTTAGAAAACTTCTATGAATTATGGTGTTTCCCTTGAAAATTTGACGGCTCCATTCGCTGAGTTTTTCGTTTCTTTCGTATATTTGCCCCCAATGAGCTCAGAAATTTCAATGAAACCTCTCGAATTCGACTATCTAATCATTGGGTCGGGTATCGCCGGACTCTCTCTGGCCCTTAAGGCAAATCCCGAGTTAAAGATTGGGATCATTACCAAATCGTCTGCCGAGAGCGGCGCTTCGAATTGGGCTCAAGGGGGAATTGCCAGTGCCGTTGCCCCCGATGATTCTGCAGAGCTACACATTTCAGATACCCTCGCTGCGGGCGATGGACTTTGCCGTGAACTCCCTGTTAAAATTTTGACTCAAGAAGGGCCCAATACCATTTCAGCACTTATTGAGTGGGGCGTCCAATTCACTAAAAATCCTCATCCTGACGGTTACCCCTTTCACCTCGCTCTTGAAGGGGGACACAGCCGTCGTCGCATTCTACATGCCGACGATTTAACCGGGCGTGAAATCATGAGAGCTCTCATTGATGAAAGCCATCGCCGACCGAATGTCCATTATTTTCTCAAACACAACGCCGTTGATCTGTTAACCGACGTTGATGGTCACTGCGCTGGAGCCCTCGTTTTTGACGAAGAAGCCCGTTCATTCGTTCAAATTCGCTCTAAGGTCACCTTTATGGCCACAGGGGGAATTGGACAGGTTTTTAGACACACGACCAACCCCGATGTCGCCACAGGCGATGGAGTCGCAATGGCATTTCGAGCCGGAGCGCGTGTTGAAGACATGGAGTTCATGCAGTTTCACCCCACCGGTTTTTATAATCCCGGCCACCGAAGCTTCTTAATTTCAGAGGCTGTGCGCGGGCACGGAGCCATCTTGCGCAATCATTTAGGAGAGGCATTTATGAGCGATGAGCACCCGCTCAAAGACCTCGCGCCTAGAGATATCGTCGCACGCGCAATCGACAAACAAATGAAAAAGCATGACCTTGATTATGTTTTCTTAGACATTACCCATCACTCAAAAAAAGATTTGCAAGAACGCTTTCCCAACATTTACACCCATCTGAGCTCGATGGGATTTGCCATGGAAAAAGATCTGATTCCTGTCGTTCCCAGCGCCCATTACGTCTGCGGAGGAATTAAAGTTAATACTGAAGCGGCCACTGACATTATCGGCCTCTACGCTCTGGGTGAGTGTTCATGCACCGGTGTGCACGGCGCTAATCGCCTTGCTTCAAATTCGTTGCTCGAAAGCGTCGTTTTTGCCGAACGCGCCTTAATTGACAGTCAACGACTGCTCAAGCGCCCGCCCAAAGATTGTATTGTCCCCAAAATCCCAGCTGTCGCTGTGCAAAACCAAGACAGCGACTTGCAAAAAATCATAAAGAAAACCATGTGGAAAAAGGTGGGAATTGTGCGCACAGACAAAAGCTTAATCAGCGCTCAAGAACACCTCGTCACTCTCGGGGCTCAAATTACCGAGCTGTGGGAGTCTGAAGGGTTTAGCCCTTTGCTCAACGAAGCGCGCAATCTCGCTCTCATAGGTAAAATGGTGATTCACTCAGCCCTCGCGCGCAAAGAATCTCGCGGCTTACACTATTCATTGGACTATCCCGAAAAAAAGGAAAGCGAA
>JBNKYI010000306.1:0-3681 GCA_050300815.1 Fibrobacterales bacterium | reverse complement strand
GAGGCCCTTGATCCTTCTCCACCTCGACATCCCAATACTGCTGCTGGCGACGATGGTGGCGATTCTTTTTAAAGTTATGTCGGTTATTGTGATTATTGTCTTTGCGAAATTTGTTATTGCGATTATTGCTATGGTTGCCCGAATTATTCTGTTGGCGGTCTCTGCCACCACCATTTGAATTATTATCAGACTCGCTAAAATCATCCGAATTGTTCTTCTCTCTAAACTTTTTTTCACCTTCGCTCTGAGATGGCGATTCGGCACTTCCTCTTTCGGTCTTTTCACCCGCAGTGTTTTGAGATTCTGTTTTTTCCACTTTTCTTTCAGTAGAATTTTCAGACTGAGGTTTATCCACCTTAACCACTTTGGCTGTCTTTGACATTTTAACCGAAGCGTCTGCCACTGAGACATCGGTGAGCTCAGCGGTAACCGCCTTGGGCGGACGTCCACGTCTTTTTTTGGGGGGATTAGAGATTTCGTCTTTTACAGAGGCTGTGCTCTCTGCAACAGCGGCAGGTTCTTGATCTGACAAGTCAGGCTCCTTATACGATAATGAGAACTATGTTTTTCAGGGAGGATTAAACGATTTTTTGAATATTTCAATTGGATTTGAAAATGTGGTTAGATGCAACCATTTGAGATTCTATCATGAAATTAATTAAATGACAAGGCTTTGTCATCAATAGTATTAATCTTCCGTCTAAAGGGTATTTATATTTTGCCGGTGAATCACTTAAAAATCGCCTATATCGCCCTCGGATCCAATTTGGGAGACCGAAAAAAACACCTTGATCAAGCTGTTCGAATGCTGCAACGCATCAGTGATCTCCCTGTAAAGTCAAGTCCTATTTACGAATGCCCCTCTCAAGGCGTTGACGGTCTGCCCGATTTTTTAAACATGGTGGTCGAAATTCAAACCGCTTGGACTCCTTACGATATTCTCTGTTACCTTAAAGGGGCTGAAATCGCCTTAGGGCGCCAACACCGCCAAAGGTGGCACAGCCGAGAAATTGATATGGATCTCATCTGGTTCGATTCTGCAGTCATTCGACACCGCTATTTTAATATTCCCCATGTTGAGCTCTCTAACCGCCGTTTTGTTTTGCAACCCTTAAAGGATTTAAATCCCGAACTAGAAATCCCCATACACGAGCAATCCGTTAGTAAATTGCTAGAAGATCTCGAACAAAAAGACAAAGGCGTTTCTTTAACGAAATATTCATGAACCTGCCCGAAGATATCAGATACATAGCCGTCGAAGGTGTAATAGGTTCGGGAAAAACCAGCCTTGCTCGACTTTTAGCAAAAGAGCTCAAAGCCGACCTGATCGAAGAAGTGGTCGAAGAAAATCCCTTCATTGAAAAATTCTATCAAGACCCAAAGGCCTACGCCTTTCAAACTCAAATTTTCTTTCTTCTGTCAAGATACAAGCAACTCAATACCAATCTCGAGCAACAAAATCTCTTTTTCCCCCTAACCCTCAGCGATTATACCCTCGACAAAGACCGAATTTTTGCTCACATCAATCTAACCGACGACGAGCTACAGATGTACGATACGGTGGCCAATTCTCTAATCAGAGATATCATGAAACCCGACTACGTGATCTATTTGCAAGCCTCCGTTGACGTCTTGTTAAAGCGCATTCAAAAGCGAGGGCGAGAAATGGAACGCAACATGAGCCCTGACTATCTCATTTCTCTCAGCAACATGTATAACCACCATTTTTTCAACAATACCGAATGCCCCGTCTTGATTGTCAATACAGATCAAATCGACTTTGTTGAAAACCCCAAAGACCTGCAGGCTCTACTCCACACGATCTCTGAATTTCCTCCGGGAATTTCTTTTTATAACCCCCAATCTCTCTGACTTAATCTCATGACTGAAATAATTCGCACCCGTCGCGAATGGCGACAATTGACTCATTCCCTCGTCGGCACCAAAGGTTTTGTTCCCACAATGGGCGCTCTGCACGAAGGACACCTCAGCCTGATCGACGCTTCGGCAAAATCTTGTGACCACACCTTGGTCAGTATTTTCGTAAACCCTTTGCAATTTGGTCAGAACGAAGACCTCGATAGTTATCCCCGACGTTTGCAAAAAGATGTCGAACAATGTGAAGCGCGAGGTGTTCGCGCCGTTTTTGCTCCCGCTCCTCATGAAATGTACGATGACAACCACCAAAGTTTGGTCGTCAACTTTGATATCGAAAATCTCTATTGCGGAGCGTATCGCAGCGGACATTTTCGGGGCGTACTCACCGTCGTACTCAAGCTCTTGTTACTCTCTAATGCCGACAAAGCTTTTTTTGGAGAAAAAGATCGTCAACAACTTTTTCTCATCCAAAAGATGGCGCGCGACCTCGATCTCTCTGTCGACATCGTAGGTTGTCCTATTCTTCGCGAGGTTGACGGGCTCGCCATGTCTTCGCGCAACGAGTACCTAAGTGAATCCCAGCGCCGCACCGCCTCTTCTCTTTTCAAAATCTTAAATCAGATGGCCAAAAGTCTGCGCGAGGGTAAAAGTTGGAATGAAATAAAACAACAAGGGAGCCAACAAATTGTAATCGAGGGATTTGACTCTTGTCAATACTTAGAACTCGCCAGTCAAAAGAGCCTGCTCCCCCTTAGCGAACTCACCGAAGATGCCTTTTTGTTAGCGGCTGCTTACATGGGGTCAACACGATTGATTGACAATATTTCAATTGAAAAAAACTAAACCCACTTATTTAGGACTTCTCTAAAAATGGGTTTCTCGTGAGAAAATTTTCTGAGGAATGAATTTTTAGAGGTGTCCTTTATTCTAAGGTAAACCCTAAACGAGCGAGAACATCGCCATCTTTAGAGGTTTTCGCCCGCACGAGCCCCTCAGAAAATTCAAGGCGCCGAGGGTATTCTTTGCGCAAGCGATCAAACTTCTCTCTCGCCGACATAGGGCCTTCTCCCATAAATCTCTGATGATCTTCTAGGGGGCGATACATGGCGAGAACAGCCTCTTGCCAACAGAGTTTGTCTTCACACACCAAAAGTTTCTCTCGCTCAAAAACTTCACCTGTTTCAGGTTGATTCATCCAGTCGAGAAATGCCGTCAATAGCATGCGAGTACCTCTCACTTTTCCTGTATAGCTGTAGCCAGCAATATGGGGAGTTGCAATCGAAGCTGAGTTTAAAATTTCATCTGAGGGATTAGGTTCATTCCAAAACACATCTAAAACCCCTTTACTTTGAGGATTGTTTTTTTTCCACGATAAGAAATCTTCTTCGACAATCACTTCTCCTCGGCCCGCATTTAAAAAATGCACATTTTGAGGCAATTCGCTTAACCAGTCTCTGTTAACCTTGTTGAGGGTAGGAAATAAACTTTCTCGAGTTAGCGGCATATGCAAACTCACCGCATCTGCATCAAAAGCCTCGGCCTCTTCGACCAAAATCGAAAATTCTTTTGACGACAAAAAGGGATCAAAAGCCACGACTTCGCAGCCTACGGCTGCAAAAACCTCGTGGACTTGTTTGCCCACATGGCCATATCCCCAAATCGACAATTTATGAAGGCGCTCAACGACACCTAATTCGACCCACGAAGCCAAAGCGTATTCAGCGACACTGCGGGCATTTGATCCTGGGGCACTCGTCCATCGAATGCCCGCAGATTCTAAATAGACCGCGTCCATATGATCTG
>JBNKYI010000305.1:0-3687 GCA_050300815.1 Fibrobacterales bacterium | reverse complement strand
ATTGAGACGGCTAACCCGCTAAAAGACGGCAATGAAAGAGAAAGAGACTGTGTCACATAGGCCTGATTAAATACAGCCCATTGACCAATCATCAATGTAAAGAGAATCAAACCCACAGCTGCAAAAACGAGAATGTAAAGGATCTTATCACGAACGGATTCTTTAAAGGTGTTGAGGGCAATAATCCAGATTTTATCCATGCAGTGCGATCTCCTTACTCAACAATTCTTCTAAGTTCTGAAAATGATTTTGCATGCGTATGACTTCAACATTTTTATCGAGGGCCCATTGCAATACTTCATTCTTTTCTACTGCATTCGCACAGAGCAGCTGCGTTCCTTTTTGAGTCACCCCTGCAACAGGACAATGAACTCCCTCACTCAAAGTGATTTCAAATCCATCATCTTCTCTTTTTAACAGTTCGTTAACTGATCCCTCCATGCGCATCTCACCTCCGATAATCATTCCAATTCGAGTGCTGATCTGCTGAACATCTCCTAGCACATGACTTGAATAAAAAACCGTTGTGCCTTGGCGGTGCAACGATAAAATACTTTCGCGCACGTCCTTGCGCCCTACAGGATCCAATCCACTCATGGGCTCATCTAAAATCAACAGTTCGGGTTTATGCATAATAGCCTGGGCCATCCCCACCCTTTGCACCATTCCTTTAGAATATCGACGCAGGCGCGAATCAATCCATGGTTTGTCTGCCTGCACCCTTCCTAAGGCCTCATCAATTGCTCGATTTAAATCACTGCCTTTAAGCCCCATCAATTTGCCATAATATTGCAAAATCTCACGCCCAGTAAGAAAATCGTAGAAGTAGGGGTGTTCGGGAAGATACCCCATACGCTCTTGAGCTTTTATTCCAGGCGTCAAATTTCCAAAAAGCTCAACCGATCCCCCATCGGCGTTGAGTAAGTTGAGCAAAATCTTAATGGTTGTCGATTTTCCGGCGCCATTAGGCCCGATAAAGCCATAAACATCTCCTGGCTTAACCTCTAAATTCAAGCCGAGAAGAGAAGGTTTTTTCTTTTTAAACAAGTCCCCTTTATAGGTCTTCTTTAAGTTCTGAACTTTGATCACGCTTTCTTTTCTCCAAATTGCTAATAACAGCGCCAGCTAGATAACACACAACCCCTACAATCAAAAATCCCCAGTTTGCTTGATCGGGTAACCCGGGAAACCAATCGAGAAAAGTTTGAAAAAAGAGAGAGGGCAATATGAAAAGGATACCTAGGATACGAAGTATTACAGAGGTCATTTTGAATCCAATAAACAGTGAATTGCGATGAATATAAAATTATCACCACCCAAAAGTAGAATCAAGGGATTCATAAAAATTTTACTCGCAAAATTGGCGAAGAATGGACCTTAAATGAGCCCTGTGCTTCTGCACAGTTCAGCAACCGTCGCGCAGCCGTAACACAGAAACATCAGAATCGAGCCGTGAAATTCGAAGAATTGAAACGAACTCCAAAAACGCAACTGCACTCCCCCACGATAGGAGACTCGTTTACATTCAAAAGATCTACTGAATTGCAAAAAGACTCTTTGAACGCGCTCTATTTTCTTTAACTCAGCGAGGGACTTACTAATTTTAGGCCTACTTAAAGCATATTTTCGACTCAGCCCTTACTAAGGAAATTACATGTCAATCGAAACTCAAGAACAAAAAGAAGCTTACGCCCTAGGTATTTCTCTCGGGCAAAATGCCGTCGCACTCAAAATGCCTTTTGATATCGAATCCCTCATTGCCGGATTTAGCGTTGTCGTCAAAGCTCAAACGCCCGAAATCACCGAAGACGAATTTAAGGCACTTATCAATCAACTCAATGAAAAAGTACAAGCAAAAGCCCAAGAAAATATTTCGAAGGCCAGTGCTAAATTTCGAGCCGAAGGCGAAGAGTTTCTCGCTAAAAATGGAGCGAAAGCAGACATCGTAACCACTAACTCTGGGCTACAATATGAAGTCATCGCTCTTAACAAAGAAGGAGACAAACCCGGGCCGACCAGCCAGGTAAAGGTTCACTACGAAGGTAGCCTCATCGACGGAACCGTATTTGATTCTTCGTATAAACGGGGCGAACCCGCCACCTTCGGCCTAAACCAAGTCATCAAAGGCTGGGGAGAGGGGTTGCAACACATGACTCCCGGCTCTGTCTTTCGCTTTTTCATTCCCGCTGATTTGGCCTATGGCGATCGCGGCGCAGGCAAGGCCATTCCCCCCGGAGCCACTTTAATTTTTCAAGTTGAGTTGATTGAAATCGTAGGATAGATGTGTCCTAATCCAATAAAAATGGCCGTCTCATTTTGAGACGGCCATTTTTATTAAAGGAGAGGATTTTTAAAATTATTTCATTCTTCCGATTAGATCGGTAGACAGGGTCTCATCGCGATGATACTTGACTCCCCCATCAGCGCTGACTGTTGATTTAATAGAGCGCATACCCCAGATTTGTTGCTGAGTTACTGCCGAAACCTCGCCATCAGTGGGTACAGGCGAAGGAATTTGCCCCTCTTGGTCGGCTGTGGTTAAACCTAAAATCAACATTCCGTCTCTGACATTAATGTTATCAGGTGAAAAATCCACGCGATTGCCATTAAAGGTCCAGTTTGCAAAACTCCAACGCCCTTGGTCTAAGGTGTCAAAATCATCTCGCCATAGCAACGTAAAATCACTGCCATTGTCACCCGTTCCCGGAGTATATTCTGAATATTGCACCCAGTTGACATACTGATAAACGGGTAAAATTGCTGGATCGAAACTCCCGACCCATCCCGTAGAAGTCGAAGACCACAGGTTAAATCGAGTTCCCATACTGCTTTTTAGAGAATCCGCTTGTCCTCCTTCTGTAGTTCGCACAGTCGCTCCATCAATTTTCCAAACCACTTTGCCCGGTGTCCATTCGAGGGTAAAAGTGTAAAATTTATCCCCAAAGGCATAAGGGTTGTGCAATTCTTCAGATTTTACATTGCCATTTAAACCTGTGATGATGTTAGTTTGCACTGTCTGCGCGCTGTCTTTACCTTTTATTTCAATATCGATTTCTTCCCAAGGGTCAATGCCTTTTTCTGACCCATTTTTATAAAGAAAAAATGTAGAAAGCGTTCCACTTGCCTTGGCGGCGCGCATGCGCATTTCCCACTTACCGTAGGTGTATTCTACATTCGTATAGATTTCTGCACCTTTGTAGTTTTTTGCAAACGAAAGGCTGCTTAAAGTAATGGGAAGGATCAAGGCCACGTTCAATACTTTTGTAAAGTTCATAATTGTTCTCTGGTTTAAGATGTTGTTGCTCTAAAAATGCTGACCTTAAAATAGTTTTCTAGTTTATTCACTCCAAAATAATTGAAACGCAAAACAACATCACTTTATCACTTTTTAATTCAATTGCCTATTTCATTCACACCCTAGGAGAAGTTTTGCCAGCAAACCATCCTATCCATAAAAAAAATCTCGATAGACTCCTTAATAAAGAAAAGGTTAAAACATTTTATTTGGCGCTCTGCCCCACCGATAAAAAACTTCCTAGCATTTCAGAAACCGCCAAGAAACTCTCTCTTTCAAATTCTCTGGTGCAACGGACCTTAAATGAACTCAAAGATTCAGGTGAGATTATCGCCTTAAAGGGTTTGGGATATTTTTACAAGGACAGTCAATACCTAAAAGAAATTTCTCAA
>JBNKYI010000304.1:0-3688 GCA_050300815.1 Fibrobacterales bacterium | reverse complement strand
GCAAAACTATGGCACGCTCAACTCGGAGAAGGTTCTGCAGTCAGGTTGCTTCCTAGTTTAGAACTGGTTTTGCGCAAATTTGAAACAGAAACAGTGACTCAGTTACGCAGCCAGCTCGGAGATCTGGCGCTGTTGTTTTTTCAAAAAGGGCTCAAAGAATCGCGCTCTGTCAAAATGGCCCACCCTCGTAGCGCCGTGATTCGAATAGGAGAGCTTTGGAATCCCCGAGCTCGTTATGATAATAACTTTCAAGGTTTTACCAAACTTTATACAGATCTCGCCGAAGCGATGTGTCTGGAATTGTGCGAGTTTTATCTCGCCAAGTGGCATTTGTTTTTTAGAGGATTTTCCTCTGGTCAAATTAATCTTTTCAATCCAACTCCCCAATACCCCAAACCCGATGGCGATGCGTCGAATTTAGGGGTGGTTTCATAGAGGACACCATGAAAAAAACTTCGGGATATCTTCCTTTTATTGGCATTTCCGGTCTTGCGCTTTTGGCGGGAAGCTTTATCTTATTCGATTTTCCATTCTTTGGATTGTGTATTCTTGCACTAATGACGGGATTGTTTGGGTTTTCCGTTTTTAAATACTTTCATCACCTCAAAGAGGTTGAAGCCGAGATGCTTCAGATGGAACGACTTGAAAACGAGGCCAAATATTTTGAAGCAGCCGAGGGAACTCAATTGCATGATCGCATTCGTCAGTTGCGCAGAATGCACAGCGAAGGCCGCAAGGTTGATCCCCAAGTGTTTTCAAACATTTTGTCGGCGAGAGAATCGGCTCGGGTCGCTTTGCCTGGAGGCAACACCCTCGTTGTTTTAGGATTGTTGGGCACTTTTTATGGTTTGATCCAAGTCGTTTCTGAAGCGGGTGGCTTAATTGAAGGCGGGAATCTTTCGGCCATTGATAGCGTGGTAGATGTGCTCTTTAGAGACATGAGAGGTATTTTTGGAACCACTCTTTTTGGTTTGGCCGCTTCAATGTTGTTGAATGTCGCTCAACAAATTTGGCAACGCAGTCAAATGCGTTTTATGGCTCGCATGGAAGAATTTACTCAGCTGCATCTTCTACCCGCTTACTCGGTTGAAGAAGAGCATCCGGTGTTGCCGGCCTTGCATGCGTTGAAAGGCGAAATTGTCGGTCTGCGCGCGCAGCTCGGTGGCGATTGGGGCTCTTTGGTTGAGTCTCAATTAAAAACCTTGTCAACCCATTTGCAAGAGGTAGGAGAAAAAGCACAAGTGAGTTTAAAAGATTCGGTTGAGCAAAGTTCGAGTGCGGTCGCTGAACTGCAAAAGGCATTGCTAGAATCAACTCGAGAGAGTGGTGCCTTGCTCAAAGATGAATTGCAAAAAGCGTTGGCGAACTTTAGTGAAGCTCAAGCAGGGGTTCAAAAAGAAATCAAAGAACAAATTTCACATTCGATTGCAGCACAAGGCGATCACATGAAATCTTGGATAGAAACGGGTTCTCAGCAAAACTCGATTCTGGTTGAAAACTATCTAGATGCAGCCAAAGGTATTCTCGAAGAAACTCGTCGAGAAACTCAAGAGGGAATCAAAGCGTTGTCTAATAGCTTGACCGAACTGACCCCCGCCCTTAACGAGATGAAAGAAAAATTAAGTGCTTCGGTAGAATCCTTTTTTACCGAAGCAAATGCCAACAATAAAGAGTGGGTGCAAGAATTACAGGGTCAAAGCCAAAATTTACTCAGTGCTTTGCAAGAGAATTCGAAAACAATTCAAGATACAGTACAAAACGAATTGTCGAATAAGCTTCTAACCATCACCCAGAGTTTTGCGGATGTGGGAGAGATGGCCAAGGCGAATCTCGGTGCGGGTTCTGAACAACTCAAGGCAATGCAAGAGCAAATTTCTGCGGTGACGGGCCAACTCGGCGAATTGACAGGAAATCTAGCCGATGCGGGACGACTGATGAAAGTCAATCAGGCAGAATTGCAATCGGTGATGGAAATGTTTACGCAAGGGGTGCAGAACTTGATCGAGAGTTTTGGCGATGACCAGGTTGAAGAAGAAGCCAAAGACAATCTCTTTGATCAGATTGAAAAGGTATTGAGCAACTTTCAAGAGCGTTCAAACGACATTCTACAAGAGAATGCTTTGAAGACGCAAGAAATTTTAATGGAAGTTTTGCAAAGGGTTTCGGCGGTTGATGGCGGGGGAAAATAAGCCATGGCGATTTTTCTAAAACCGAAAGATCCCGAAAATTCGTGGATGGCCTTGACGGATGTTCTGGTCGGACTTTTTACGCTCTTTGTTTTTGCCTTTCTCTCTCTTTGGGTAAAGAAGGAGTACTTTCAAGAAGAATATGTGGCTAAAAATGAAGCCTTTACCCGCAAAGAAAACGAATACCAAGCTTGCCTAGAAGAAAGGCGAGAAGCTGAGCAAAAACTTGTAAATTACCAGACCTTACTCGACAAAGAGTTAAGAGGAGCGATTCAGCAAGGTTTAGTGGCCGTGACTGATGGCAAAATCGATATACAGGCCTCTTTGCTTTTTCCGACGGCTCACGCTTCAATTACGCCAGAAGGGCAAAAGATTATCAATGCCGTTTCGTCGGCTTTAGCCACGCTGGTCGAGGCTGATACTTCTTTTATGATTATGGTGGCGGGATACACAGATGACATTCCCATTTCGTCAGAAACCTATCGCAATAACTGGGAACTTTCGGGCGCGCGTGCGACAAACGTCGTTGAGCATATGATCGCAAAGGGATTTCCGGCTACCCGAGTTTTTGCCGCAGGGTTTGGAGAGTTTCACCCTAAAGTGCCTAATGAAACCGATTCGCAGAGGGCCCTAAATCGACGTGTAGAAATTGTGCGGGTTCCTGTAAGTGAAAATCGTTTTGAGTTTTCAGGAGAGTAAGGTGCTAGGTTTAATCGAAAGCTATTTGGAAAACCCCAATTTTCCCTCTTTCAAAAAAGCATATCTCAAAGCGCTATTAGAAAAGAAAGCAGAATTTGAGGCGGTAAGGCAAATGGATTTAGCCGAAGTGCTAAATGAAAAAATTCGGGTTTGGGTTAACCGTCAAACAAAGAGTATCTCTCGCACCGTTTTGCGTGAAGAGAACGCAAAGAAGAACACCGTTTCAAGAGCGTATTTTGAAAAAGAATTGAAATGGGCGCGCTTGCGTTTGGATACTTATCAAAATAAAATTCCTCGCATTGAACGAGAAAAGTTTAATCAGAGATTAAATGCCTTAGAGCGACGACTTGATCATCTAATCTATGATGATCTCAACGAACTGGTGGACATTCGCATAGATCTGCAAGAGCGCTTACATCAATCGGTGCGGGCCTTAAAAGTGCAGAAAAGTTCTCTATTTAAAAGAAAAGCAGCGCAAGAGGGAAGTCTTGATGCCGTGGTTTCTCATTATAATGACAGCGCGACATTAAAAAAACTGTTTTCACAGATTTCAGAATCAGATCCGATCTGGGTCGCTGATTTTCTAAAACTCTATGGAGAAATGCTGGGGCTAAAACAGCATTTAACTCCTCTGACGAAGTTCTGATTAAACTCATGAAACCGACTCCTTTTGCGCTCTTTTATGGCTTGTTTTTTTTAACGGGCATATCGGGTTTGGTCTATGAGTCGGTGTGGGCGCGCTACCTTAAACTTTTTTTAGGGCACAGCAGTTATGGTCAGTTATTGACCTTGTGCATCTATAT
>JBNKYI010000303.1:0-3690 GCA_050300815.1 Fibrobacterales bacterium | reverse complement strand
TTAAACCCAACTGTAAAAAGAAATTCACCGTAAACAAAATGAAAAAAGGGGCTGTCCGTTATGAGACAGCCCCTTTTTCGATTTTTACGCTTCTCTTTTATCCCTGATCTTTTATTTGCACTTCTTCGCCGGCTAATGTATAAGCCATTTTAAGCTATAGAGATGTAAGCTTTTTTTTCCGCTCCGACTCATAAATAGGTTATACTTAAGACGCACAACTTACACACTCCATCTTTTTTCCAAGACTCCGATTTTAAAATTGGGATTGCTGGAACGTTTAGAAAAGAGAATGATTAAAATGAGTTCATGGCTTGAATATACCACAGTCACAACCGAAGAATTTACCGCCATACATCATCATAAAGGGGACCCCTTTAGCATACTTGGTCTGCACACTCGCGACGACCTAAAAAGTCTGCGTCTCTACCATCCTGAAGCTCATCACATTCACCTTCACTTTAGAGGTGAACTTCTCAATGTCATGAAACTCGGAGACACTGGCTTCTTTGAAATCAAGCTTCCCTTAGATACCAGCCCTAAATCTTACCTTGTCGAAATATTCACCTCAGAAACCCATTCTTTTATCAGCTCAGACCCTTACAGTTTTCTTCCGGTACTAGGCGATTTCGACATCCACCTTATTCAAAGTGGAACCCAATATGAGCTCTACAATAAATTGGGAGCCAACCCTGCCACACATGAAGGGTATACTGGTGTGCATTTTGCCGTTTGGGCCCCTAATGCGACTGGCGTTTCTGTCGTTGGTGGTTTTAATAGCTGGGATGGTAGACGCACCCCAATGCGTCCCTTGGGAAGTTGCGGGATTTGGGAAATATTTATTCCCGATATCGCTTCTGGAGAGTACTACAAATTCGAAATTTTCACACCTGAAGGCAACATGATACCCAAGTTAGATCCCTTGGCTAAGTTGAGTGAACCTCGTCCTTCACAGTGTAACATTGTCTATGATAATACAACTTACAAGTGGTTGGATAATGACTGGATGAGAGCGAGAACCAAAACTCACCACAACATTCCTATGTCTATCTACGAAATGCACTTGGGAAGTTGGAAATGCCCCCACGACGAAAGGGAATTCCACAACTACCGTGAAATTGCCGATTTGCTCATTCCTTATCTCAAAGAAATGCGCTACACTCACATTGAATTAATGCCTTTACTTGAACATCCACTTGATGAGTCTTGGGGTTATCAAGTCACTGGCTATTTTTCTGCAACTTCGCGCTATGGCAATCCCGACGACCTCAAATATTTCATTGATCAACTTCACCGAAACGGAATTGGGGTATTCCTTGACTGGGTACCTGCTCATTTTCCTAAAGATGGTTTGGGATTGGCTAAGTTTGATGGTTCGGCTCTTTACGAACACGTTGATTCTCGTCAAGGAGAGCACCCTCACTGGGGTACTCTAATTTTTAACTACGGTCGAAGAGAGGTCTCAAACTTTCTTATTGCGTCTGCTCTTTTCTGGTTAAAAGAATACCATATTGACGGTTTGCGCGTTGATGCCGTCGCCTCTATGCTTTATTTAGATTACGGCAAAAACGATGGCGAATGGGTCCCCAACGCCTATGGCAACAATACCAATTTTGAGGCCATCGAATTTTTAAAGCATCTTAATAGCATTATCCGCAAAGAGTTGCCCGGCTGCCTGATGATTGCCGAAGAATCAACCTCTTTTCCTAACATCACGACCCCCCCTGAAGAGGGAGGATTGGGATTCCACTACAAATGGAACATGGGGTGGATGAACGACATTCTCCACTACTTTAGCCAAGACCCCATTTATCGCAAATATCATCAAAATAATCTGAGCTTTGGTTTGTTGTACGCTTTTTCCGAAAAGTTCATTTTGGTATTCAGCCATGATGAAGTGGTGCATGGCAAAGGTTCTATGATGGGAAAAATGCCCGGAGACGAATGGCAGCGATTCGCCAACCTACGCGCACTCTACTCCTTCATGTTTGCCCATCCCGGTAAGAAACTCAATTTTATGGGCAACGAACTAGGACAATATCGCGAGTGGAGAGCCAAGGGAGAACTCGACTGGAACCTGCTCCAATATAAGCCTCACGCTCAAGTTCAAGGCCTTATTCGCAACCTCAACGAAATTTATCAGCACGAAACCGCTTTCTGGGAACTCGATGAAAATCCCGATGGCTTTCAATGGCTAGATTGCGACGATGGACAGAATTCGACCTTAGGTTTTGCCCGTAAAAACGCTGCGGGAGATCTTATTCTTGTTTTGTGTAACTTCACTCCAGTACCCCGCGAAGGGTATCGCTTTGGCGTACCGAACCCTGGACATTACCGAGAGATATTTAACTCCGATTCGAAATTTTACGGAGGTTCAAATTTGGGCAATCTAGGTGGTTTAACTGCTGAGTCTGTTCCTTGGAATCACTTTCAATATTCGATTTCTGTCAATCTCCCTCCCCTTGCTGTCATTTATCTCAAATTGGAGAGCGTTTAACTCCTAAGAATCTTGATAAAGATTTGATTTCCTTGAAATAATCTAATGGAAAATTGAATTCTTATTATATTTTTTCCGTAAACCTAACCTTAAATAGGGCCACTATATGACTATGATTTCATCTAACTGGAAACGTTTAGCTTTTGCTGCGGGTATCGCACTCAGCTTTTCTATGGTCAGCTGTACACGCTACCCCACCGAAGAAGAATTGAATCAACTAGAAATGCAAAAAGAGGCTGCTGATCGAGCAGAAGCCAAAGTGGCTGAGCTCGAAAATGAAAAAGCAAAGCTTCAAAGAGAACTTGATGTCGCTAAAAAAGAACTCGCTGATCACGAAGCCGAGTTTGAAGAAATCAAAAGAAGAAAGGCTGCGAAATAGGGGGAAATTATGAATAAATGGATCAAAACCGTTCTTATCTCAGTCTTTGCTCTTTCTTCATTTTCTTTTGCTCAAGAAGAAATGACGTATGAAATTTGGCAGCAAGAAATCGCCGCTCACAAACAACGCGAAGACGATGCCAATGCGAAGATTGCCGTTCTTGAAAAAGACATTGCCGACCTTAAAGGTCAAATTGCTGATGTTCGCGCCCAAATCAAATCAAAGTGGGAAGAAATGCTCGCTTTTGTTGGCGTGACTCAAGAAGAATATGATGCCTTTGTTGCTGGACTTAACGATTTTATCAGTCGAGTTCGCGGCTTTGAATCAACTTATGCCTCTGACTTTTCAGGCTGGGGCAAAGCGCTCAAAGGTGCCGACGATGAATTGAAAGTCAAAAAAGCAGATAAAATCGCTATTTTTCCTCGCTTAGACTCTAAGTTCGCCGAAGCCGATCGCGCTATCGCAGATAGTCGCGATGCCCTTCGCTTAGCGAAAGAAGCCAGTGGAACAAATTCCTATACTGTGCGCTTGATTCCCGAACGTCGTGACTGTCTTTGGAGAATTGCCGAATATAGTGAAGTTTACGGCGATCCCTTCAAATGGCCTTCAATCTATTCTGCGAACAAAGATCAAATCAAAGATCCCGATTTGATTTATCCCGGACAAGTATTTCAAATTCCTCGTTAATATCTAAATCGAGAAACTTTTAAAAGGGCTGTCCTTATGGGCGGCCCTTTTCTTTCTTTTCTTTTCTTTTCTTTTCTTTTCTTTGCTTTCTTTGCTTTTGACACCGCTCATCTGTTAATAAAATGTTTCA
>JBNKYI010000302.1:0-3707 GCA_050300815.1 Fibrobacterales bacterium | reverse complement strand
GACTACGACGTTGATAGGTCACAGATGTAAGTATGGTAACATATTGAGTCGAGTGATACTAATAGATCAATTGGCTTGTCCAATAAACTGCTCTCTTAAAATTTCTCCTGGTCGTCTTGACTAACTTAAAACACAATCTATAGTAACATCTTCTTGTTCTATTACTTGGTTTTGCTCTTTTCTCTTTTTTCTCTTGTTATTTTCAGAAATTAATTGAACTGATTAACTTTTCAGTCTCAATAAAAAGTTTTCTGGAGACGATAGCATGAGGGCCACACCTGTTCCCATTCCGAACACAGTAGTTAAGCCTCATTGCGGCGATGATACTTGGGCGACATGCCCTGGGAAAGTAGCACATCTCCAGATTTTTATTTTAAACAAAAAAGCTCATCCAATAGGATGGGCTTTTTTGTTTGGAATAAAAGTAGCCGTGCTACTTTCCCAGAGAGAATCATTGCTTGCGTGATTGATTACCACACCCGCAGGGGCGAATAATCATTCGCCCCTGCATCATGGTATCAATCACGCGGGCTATCCTCCGCACATCTCCAGATATACAAACCAAATCAATCTCCGTCCGCTGCCTTGATTAAGCATTCGGATTTTTAAAAATCACTTTTTGAATTAAAGAAGACTTTTCTTTGAAGCAAAATTCCCTTTGAGTCAAAAATCTCAATAAAACTTAAGAGTCCAGACTGAGCGTTGATTTCAAAAAGCTCGCTGTCACTGCCCGTACCGATAGATCATGTTAGTTTATGTAACCTGAATCGTTATTTTCAAAACCAGAAATAGCTAGGCGAGTTTGAGTAGGGGCCATGAGTGTGCTGTTTAAACGTTGATATTTAGGGCCAGGAACGCCAAAGGCTTGAGAGTGAAAATAGCGAAAATCATTATCTCTGCTTTGCAGGAATACACTGTAGGTGTCTTCGGGGAGATGGGTAAAATAATAATTGCCGTTAGAGTCGCTATGCGTAATATAAACGGACTTTTTCTTAGTTTGAAAAGGCACATAATCTGTCGGGGCGAGCGTTATAATGGCATTTGGCGCGGGTTCACCGCTGGCAAAACAGAATTTTCGGGGTTCCCGGTTTCGGCGCTATTCCCAGCGGCATTTTGATCAGAACAGGATGTCAAAAGAATGCTGAGGAAACTAAAAAGAGCAGTTAATAAATTGAAGGCCATTGGATTTTTTTGTGTGGTATACATTGTGATTGATTATAGATAAAAATTTAAGGGCAATTGCTCCATTTAATGTAAAACGCTTCATTTTGCTCGCAAAATGAAGCGTTTTACAAACGTTCTAGATGATATTCAATTTGAAAAATGAGATCTTCTGTTTTTTTAAACTGACTAATTTCTGCAGGTGTAAGCAGCACGTGCAATTTATGGGTGTCTGATTTGTGTAGCACAACAGGAAAAGCAGATATTTCAGAGTTTGGGTGCTCTACAATAAATTCATCCTTGTGCAAAAATTGAAAGCGTCCACTCTGCTTTTCTCTGAAATTTTTCCATAATTTATTTTCACGTAGTGTATCATGTGTAAGTTGACATAATGCACAAGAGTAAGTTTGAGGAGAAAGAAATTTATGTGCGATGTCAACCAAGGCGTTGATCTTTCCGCTATCTGCATTGTACACGAAGAGAAGCGATCTTTCAGAGCTCATTCAGGACCTCTATATTTTTTGGATGATGGGGTTAAATGCCTTTGAACCAACCATGACCTTATCGCCAGGATGCAATTCGGAAAGGTCTCTAGGATCAGCTACGATTTTGACTACATCAAAGCCGATAAGAAGTGAAACAATAAATAAGACTCCCTCTTGCTCTATATCTAAAATTTCACCGATAAATGAAAATTTGGCACTATTAGGTCTCAGAGAAAAAAAGTTTTTAGGAGAAACATCCCGAAGAATTTTTCCTTTACGCAGTTCGAGAACCCTTTGGGTGAGTTTTAGAATTTCTCCTGAGTCGTGACTCACCATTAGGATGGTGAGATTAAAACGCTTGTGCAATGCCGAGAGGTAGCCTTGAAGTTTGTAACGCATTCTAGCATCTAATGCAGAGAGAGGTTCGTCAAGGAGCAATAAATCGGGACGATTGGCTATGGTTCGAGCTAAGGCAATTCTTTGCTTTTGCCCTCCTGATAACTCAGAAGGGTACGATTTTAACAATTCATTAAGCTCCATGATGTCGACTAGATCTTGATAAAGATTAGAATCTCTATGATCAGTAAGTCCATAGCGAATATTTTCTGCGGCATTTAGATGGGGAAATAAGGCATAGTCTTGAAAGACCATTCCCACTTTTCTCAACTGAGGCTTTACCTGTATCTTAGTTTTTTTGTTATAAACCATTTGCTTTGAAATTTCGATTGATCCAGAATCAGGTGTCATTAATCCTGATAGCATCCGCAGTAAAGAAGTTTTTCCAGATCCCGATTCACCGAGAATGCCGACAAATTCTCCTTCTTTAATTTCAAACTTAACGTCTAGAAACAAAGACCCCTCAGCCCCGGTCAATCTTTTTTGGACATTGAGCTTGAGCATTTAAAATCCCCTTTGTTGACGTCTATAATTTATGAAATGGGTCAATAGAAGAATGCTAAAACAGATGACGAACAAAGTGAATGAATAAATGTGGGCATTTTCAAATTGTAGAGATTCTACTTGGTCATAAATTGCGACAGAAGCGACTCGCGTTTTTCTGGGAATATTGCCGCCAATCATTAATACCACTCCGAACTCACCGATGGCGTGAGCAAATGAAAGAACCCCTCCAGTTAATAACGATGTTTTAATTAAGGGGATTTGAATCTTTAGAAGTGTTTGCCATTTAGATTTTCCCAATAGATAGGATGCTTCTTGGAGATGGGGAGGAAGACTTCTGAATCCCGATATTAAAGGATGCATCATAAAGGGCAAACTGTATAAAACAGAGGCGACAACCAATCCTTGAAATGAAAATAGAAGAGGAGTGCCAATGATGTTTTGAACGTGTTGCATCCATTCATTGCTGGGGCCAAGCAGAAGCAAAAAATAGAAGCCAATGACCGTAGGGGGAAGAACTAATGGAAGGCTGATGAGCGCTTCAACAAAGGGGACCCATGGTCTATGTCGTGCAGTCAAAAACCAAGCGAGAGGAATTCCGAGTAGAAATAGAATTCCTGCGGTCGTTGCTGCTAATTTAAAAGTAAGCCAGAGAGGGTTCCATTCAAAAGTCATTCAATAATCACTTCGTTGAGTTTAATATAAGCGTAAGCTCTTTGACCGACAGTTAATGAGAGCGATTCGGTAGCTCTTGTGCTAATGATTCCTACAATATCCCCAATACTTGTTTGCAGGGTGATTCGGCAGAGAAGCTTGCTTTTTTCGATAGATAGAATCGAACCAGGAATTTCATTTTGTAGGCTGATGGGTAGTTGCCCTTGTGTAGAAAAGGAAACCTCAGTTTCTTTGAATATGACGTGTACGGATTCGCCTTTACTCCACTTAGGGAAGCGTGAGGGGGTTTGCAAAGTGATGCTGCGCAAAGAAATTCCAGAAGATACCCGCAATTGAATCAACGTGAGGTGACCTTCACATTCGAGGTCTTCAATTTTTGCCGAGAGTTTATTCATTGATGCGATAACCAAATTCAAGTAGAATATTTATTCCTTCATCAGAAAAGATAAAATCATAAAGTTCTTTTGCTTTTGCGTTAGACTGCCC
>JBNKYI010000301.1:0-3715 GCA_050300815.1 Fibrobacterales bacterium | reverse complement strand
GCAAGCACTCAAGAAGAGGCGCTGAAAAGTTTTTTTAACACCGATGTGGATTCCTACTCTAAGGATTCTACGGGGTATACCTTTTTTAAAGAAGATTTTTTCGACTCGGAATGCCCACTGGGGGCGATTCGCCAATTAGAGGAATAAAATGGCAAAGAAAAAAGTACAAGACGCACTCAAAGATATCGTTTCTCTCTGCAAGCGCAGGGGTTTTGTTTTTCCTGGTTCAGAAATCTACGACGGATTGGCAAACACTTGGGATTACGCGCCCTATGGCGTTGAGTTGAAGAAGAATATCAAAGATCTTTGGTGGCGCAAATTTGTCACTTCTCGCAGAGATGTTGTGGGTTTAGATTCTTCGATTTTACTCAACCCTAAGGTCTGGGAAGCTTCAGGACATACGGCTTCTTTTTCCGATCCGCTTGTCGAATGCAAAGAGTGTAGAAAACGCCATCGCGGAGATCACCTGCTCGAAGAAGCAGGGCTTGATGAAGCGGTAGTGGCGGCAATGGATTTTGCTCAGATTGATGCAACCATAAAAGAAAAAGAAATCGGTTGCCCAGATTGTGGTGCCAAAGAATTCACAGAGTCTAGGGCCTTTAATCTGATGTTTAAAACAAAAATTGGTGTGCTTGAAGGCACGGGAACCGATGTATTTATGCGGCCAGAAACGGCGCAAGGGATTTTTATCAACTTCAAGACCATTGCAGAAAATTGCCGTCAGAAAGTGCCCTTTGGCGTAGGTCAAATCGGGAAGTCTTTTCGCAATGAAATCACGCCGGGAAATTTCATTTTTCGCACCCGTGAGTTTGAACAAATGGAAATGGAGTTTTTCTGCGAACCCGGCACCGAAAAAGAATGGTTTGAATATTGGAAGCAGTATTGCATAGAATGGCTCTATGATTTGGGTATTCGCAAAGAAAAATTGCGCATGAGAGATCACGAACCCGAAGAATTGTCTCATTATTCTAACGGAACGGCGGATATTGAATATGATTTTCCCTTTGGTTGGGGAGAGCTCTGGGGAATCGCCTCGCGGACGGATTTTGACTTGAATGCTCACATGACTGCTTCGAGAAAAGACCTTCGTTACCACGACAAAGTAAAGAACGAGAAATATATCCCTTATGTGGTTGAGCCCGCTCTTGGAGTCGACCGTTTGTTGTTGACGGTGCTCGTTGACGCTTACCGAGTAGAAACTCTTGAAAATGGCGAAGAGCGCACGGTTTTGGGTTTTCACCCTTCTTTGGCGCCCGTAAAAGTGGCCATTTTGCCACTTTCTAAAAAAGAAGAGTTGATGTCGGTGTCTAATGAAATTTACGATTCTCTGCTCCCCTATTGGAATGTAGAATACGATGAGACCCAAGCTATTGGCAAAAGATATCGCCGTCAAGACGAAATCGGAACTCCCTATTGCGTGACGGTTGACTTCGACACCTTAGAAGACCAAGCCGTTACGGTTCGCGAGAGAGATTCGATGGAGCAAGAGCGAATTCCCATCGCTGAGTTGAAAAGTTACCTAGCGAGAAAGCTGATTTAGGTGATGAACTTGGGAGTTGTTTTTGGCGGCCCCTCTACGGAGCATGACGTCAGTCTTATTTCGGGTCGGGGGGTCATTCGCAATCTCAAAGGAAGTGGGTACCGTGTTTGGCCGGTTTTTATTTCGAGAGAAGGAATATGGTCGATCAGCCAAAGGCCTGTGAGTGATTTAGAATTTGATGACTTTGAATGGGAATCTTGGCCTGCCCGCGCTGAGTGTGTTGTCGTAGGTGGACCAGGGAAAAAAGACCTAGTCGCATTCGATTTTGTCTTCAACGCTTTGCACGGAATGTTTGGTGAGAGCGGGCACTTTCAAGCGCTGATGGAGACTTTTGGAATTCCCTATTCGGGGTCTGGAGTTCTCGGTTCAGCTCTTGCGATGAACAAGCAAAAAGCCAAAGAAATCTTTGACCAAAATGGAATTCGCACGGCCAAGGGAATTGAAGTTTCGATGTCAAATTTTGCGGAGAGCCCTTGGGATGACCTTCGTTACCCCGTATTTGTCAAAGAGAATACCGGAGGATCTTCGGTCAATGTCGGCCGAGCTGAGGATTTAGATGAGGCGAGAGAGTTGGCGCGAAAATTACTCAAAAGCTGTCGCTCAGTTCTCGTCGAAGAGTTTGTTGCGGGCAGAGAGTTCTCGTGCGGATACATCGAAGGATGTATTCCCGTTCCTCCGACGGAAATTGTCGTAGAGACAGGGCGCTTTTTTGACTTTGCCGCTAAGTATAAAGGGGATTCCCGCGAAATCACACCGGCGGAGTGCCCTGACGAATGGACCTTGACAATGCAACAAATCGCTAAGAAATGTCATGAGGTGTTAGGCCTAAGTGTTTATTCTCGAACAGATATCCTCGTTTCTGAAGGCGAGTTTTTTGTTTTAGAAACAAATACCTTACCGGGCATGACCCCAACGTCTCTCATTCCTCAACAAGCGGCTTGTGTGGGCTTGAGTTATCCGCAACTCATTTTGAAAATCATAGAACAGAGTTTGAAAAAATAATGGATCTCTTTATTGATACATCGGGCCGGGGAGTTCGCTTAATCTCGATGTGTGAGGAAAAGCCTCCCTTTGCGGTGTACGACTCTGAAGCGAGGGGTGAGGCGCTCTCTGAGTGGTGGAAGAAAGCCTTGGAGACTCAAGGCGTGACGCCAAAAGAGTTGCAATCGATTACGGTGGTTAATGGCCCGGGTTCGTTTACGGGAATTCGGGTGGGTTTGGCCTTTGCCATGGGATTGGCGATGGCAACCTCTGTTCCCCTCTATCAAATTTCGGGATTGGGCCTCTGGGCAGCTGACCGAGTGCCAGAAACAGGCGCTTTTATTTTATCGGCTTTGCCAGGGCACTGGTTTGTTGCAGCGGGATGTTTTCATTCTCGCAAAGGACGCTTTGAGTTTGAAAAAAGGCTTTCGTTAAGCGAAATTCGAGATCAAGATTTTGCAAAGAATTTGTATGGAACTCAAGTAGAAGAAGACTTTCCTCAATTGAAGGTTCTTGAGTATCCCTCGGTCGAGTTTATTTTTAAGTTGAAAAACCGACTAACTCCCGCTTCTCTTACTGAAATACAAGCGAATTATCTACAAGCCTCTTCTGCCGAAAAAATGTTGGGGTGATATGATTGAGCGCAGAGAGCAAGCGAATTCTGATCTGATTTGTCTCGAAGAAGAGGCGGGATATTGCGGCTGGAATGCCAGTCAAATCAGAGATCACTTTAAATCGGGTTCTGCATTGGTCGAGCGAGAAGGAGATCTTCTCAGAGGGTGTCTCTTGTTTCGAGCTGTTGAAAATGAGTATGAAATTCTTAGTCTTACCGTTGATTATCCCCATCGGCGACGAGGAGTGGGCAAGACTTTGATTAAAGGATTAGCCCATTTGGCCAAACAAAGTTGCAAGGATGGCAAAGGGGTGATATTTTTAGAGGTGTCTGAAGAGAACGAAATCGCTAAACATCTCTACTTAACATCGGGGTTTAAAATTCTGTACCGACGTGAAAAATATTATGAAAATGGTGCTGCTGCTTTGATTATGGAGTACCGGGTGTGATTTGGTTTTTATTGACGGTTTTAGTCGTTTTAGGCCTTTTAATGATGATGCGAATGTTACAGATTCGCAACAGGGTCTTTTCGATTCGCAAAGAACTTCAGAATATCTTAGATACCTTAGAGCCGCTTTCTC
>JBNKYI010000300.1:0-3717 GCA_050300815.1 Fibrobacterales bacterium | reverse complement strand
CAACTTTGGGTGGGTTTTGGCTCGTGCCAAAATAAATATCATAATCAAGCTCATCGCCATCAGGGTCGGAACAAGTCCAACTTAGGTTAGTATTTATAGAAACATTAGAAGCGCCATTGTCGGGAGATTCGTTGTTTGGTGCATAAGGAGGTTGGTTACCTCCTCCACCTTCATAATTATCGAGTATTCCGTTTAGGTTGGCATCACCGGTTGTCCATGCCATATCGCTTAGTTTTTCGGCATCCGCAGCAGAGAGAATACCGCGCTCAATGGCGAGAGATGTCACTCGCTCACTGTCGATTCCCGCCCCGTCGTCGCTAAAGTTGAGCTCGAGAAAGCCAGAGTTTGTCGATGCACTCCATTTGAGCTGTCCTTCAAGAGGTTTTTCGAGCATTTGGCGTTCATCGGGAAATTCTATTCCGTGATCAACCGCGTTTCTCACGAGATGAACTAGAGAAGCAAAAAGTGGCTCTAAGGGTTCTCTAAAAACGGGAAGATTTTCTCCTGAAAGAGAAATTTTTACAGCTTTGTTTAGCTTTCCTGCTAATCCGATAGCGTTTCTTTCTAGCGTTTTAAACAGCGGAGTTAGGGGTTGCTTTTCAAGTTCGCGTATGAGGGGTTCAACTTTGACCGCGAAATCACTGGGGAGAATGGCGTTTATTCTTTGTCGCAAGTTGACAATTTCCTCGGGATTTAGTCGAAGAGTGGAAGCATTTTTTTCATTTAATTCATCGTCTGAGACCACTTCAGATAAATTTTTTAATTCTTTTTCAAAATCATCTTTAAGCGCAGTAATTTCATCTTTGATGATTGCATAATCTAACGACTCGTCTTTTAATTGGTCTTCTAAATGGTGAGCTTTTTGGGCCAAGCTGTGTAGTTGAAATCCGGCAAATCCCCCCTTTAGCGTATGCACATTGCGATATAAAACGATTTTGTCAAAAGAGTTTGCCGAGTCGAGCAAATGCAGAGAATGGTTTAAAAGACGTCGATTTTCTTTGACGAGCCCGATAAATCCCTCTTTGTCTTGCACAACCTGCAAAATGATACGTTGAAAGCGCTCTTCTTCTGCGGCTCTTTGTTCGGCTCTGCGCTGCTTGGTGATGTCGGCGAGTATTACCAAGACTTTGTCTTCTAAACCTTCTTTGCTGTGGGGAATCCATTTGAATTTTAGGCTGTAAATGTGTTCGTCAATTGTGAGATCGGCAGGGAGTAAATCCTGTAAAACGTCTAGAGAACTGGCTCCTGAAAAGAGTAAGTCGGTTACAGGGCGAATTTCTTCGGCTTGCCCAAGAAAGAGGAGCGTTAAGGCATCGAGTCGACCAATTTCTCTCTTAAAAATGTTGACACAGGCTCTTGAGTATTCGGGGTGTATACTGTATTCTTTGCCAAAGCTGAGAAAGCCCTCGCCACTGTGATCAATTAGATCACGTACTTCGGCCGTGCGGGCTTTGATTTTTTGTTCTAGTTTTGATGTGACCTTATAGCGATCAAAGAGTTCGAGAAAAAGTTGGGGTTCGGGGCGCAAGCGAAAGTCGTCGGTTTTTTCAATGTGAATGACTCTTCCAGAAGAGTCGGTGAGCACGATGGTAGGAAAAACGGTGTCGCTACCATTTCCGAGTTTCATTGAGGGAACGCCACCGCTATGGCGAACTCCTAATCGATCAATCAATTCAAACTTGGAGTCAACGAGAAAGGTCATGGGAACAGAAAATTTACTGGCTAATTCTTGAGAGTCTTCTGCATTTTGGGGACTGACAAAAATCACCTGAATTCCACGGTCGTCAAGCTGCTTGTAAAGTGCGGCGACTTCGCGCACTTGAGCCATACAAAAGGGGCACCAATTTCCCCGAATCATAAGAAAGAGTGTCGGCTCTTGCAAAATTTCATCACTACTGCGCAAGGTACCTGTGGCATCAGGCAACTTGAAGGGAGTAAAAAGACTTCCCACTTTGAGAGTGAGAGATTCTTGGCGTTCGAGTTTAGAAAACCAATGAATGTATCCGAGCGTCAACACTAATCCCACAGTTGATAAAACCACGGTCAGAGGCTGATTGCCGCGATAGATGAACGAGTCTAGAGAAGTCCAAAGAATCGCAAGGATTCCCAACCAAATCAGTTCGGGAAGGTGGCGAGCTTCGCGGGGGATTTTGACAATCATCATTTTTGCCATGACGGGCAAAATGGAAAACAGAGGAACAATGACAATAGGAGCGTAGTGGTTGTAGAGGACGTAGCTTGCATAGGCGACCGCACTCATTGTGTACATGGCCATCATTAAAGGATAATGTCGTTTGATCTGCATAGAGCCCTCCAGTGTTCAATCTTACCAAACTGGCTCCTTATTGTGGGGATAAAAAACGGCTGCCCGATTTTTGAATGCAAATCCACACATTAATAGCTTTTATCAAAAGCGAAATAAAATTGCAAATCTGATCGTTAATCTAAGGCGCCGTGGCAAGATTGAAAACAAGGGCAGTAACAAAAAGCCTGAGTGGGTGATTGCAGAATAAAATTGAGAAGATTCAAATAAAAAAGGGATTGCCCCCTGAGGTGAAACCGTCCAAGGACGACCTGTTGGCAAAGTAAAAACTGATATATGTTGAAAAATGCTTTTAAACATTTCATGATTCAAAAAACAATATAATAATCCGTGTTAATCTTGGGAAATTCAAAAAAAAACATAGCCAAGCAATTAATATCACCCAAAAAGTGTGAATTGACTTAAGCACTAAATGGTCGTTAATTTGTCGTAATAAAAAGGCTCTCGATCCAATAGTGACATTGTATTTAATCAATATCCATAAAACATTGAGAGACGTCAAATTGATCGCCATTATAGAAAGAAGGTTGCTGAAATCAATATCACGAATTCCATAATGCCATTGAAATGGAGCGCTTACATTCAAAGGTATAATTATGTACCATGGATATTGGAGTTTAATGACCTCAGTAATTGAGTCTCCATTTGGCATTATTTTTTTTAAAAACAAAATAAGATGTCGATCTATTTTAGAGCTAATGAAATTGGCCAAATTCTCTATTCCCTCAAGGTTTAAATTTAGTTTCCTTTAATTAAACCAATATCGCAATTTAGGGGATTAGTCTAATCCCATCAGACAATCCCAATGTCCCTATCATAGTTCATGTACACAGAATTATAAATCCAAAACAAAAATTTTCCTACCTAGAAAAATCACGACAAAAAATTTTTTATGCCGACATGGGCAACATCCTAGTCGATTTTGAAAATCGACTTGATGAAGCCCCACACATATTTTCGAAAATGCGACCCATGCAGGGTGCGATTGAGACTTTTCTGTGGGGATGGCGAGGCGACAATTAGCGGACTTTTCAAATGGGTGGTTTGTAATGACCGCCCAAGTCTGGATGTGGGCGTCGAGAGACAGGTAGGGGAGGTTGTTAGGTTTGGTGAATAACAGAGGGTGTTATCGATTTTGCGGTTTGGTTGAAAATGGGAATAAGGTCTGTGTAAATTAGTGGGTACTAGGTCCTAAACTCTTCAGTAATTCATATGTCAATTTATGAACAATAATAAATAGTCTAATTAAAGCTTATGAATTTTATGCTTTGTTCACCATCACTTCCATCCCAAGGTTCAATATTTTGAATATTTTCCCTAGGGCTGTTGGCATCTTCAAATACTAATCCCATAACAAAAGGAACCTTAGGTTTGATTTGATGGTCAAATATTCT
>JBNKYI010000299.1:0-3737 GCA_050300815.1 Fibrobacterales bacterium | reverse complement strand
ATGACCGCGTATACTAGCGACAACCCCAACAAAGAGTCGATATGGTGGCAAATAAACCATTAGAGAAAAATTCTGGTGATTTTACACCCGATATTTTCCACTATTTGAGTTATCGAGAATACCTCCGGGATTTTTTTGCCGTTAATAAAAAAAACAAAACCGGACTCACTCCCAAAGAAGCCCTTTACGCAATGGGTGTAAGCTCAACGGGATTTATATCAAACATTCTTGCCGGCCGTAAAAATCTCACACCTTCTCAAGTTCACAGTCTCTTAGATGCGATGCAACTCAGCCTTGCCGAGTCAAGCTATTTCGAAAACTTAGTCTGGTATACCCAAGCCAGAAACCTAGACGAAAAAAACCACCTTTTCGCCAAGCTGCTACAACAACAAAACGCCAATCTCAAAATTCTTTCTCCTGAAAAGCACACGGTTTTTTCAAAATGGTTTTTTCCATTCGTTAGAGAGGTTCTTTATTTTTTTCCTTTTAAAAAGGGCTATCACCAACTCGCAAATATGATTCAACCCAAAATTAATGCAGCAGAGGCAAAAGAAGCAATTGATGCGCTCGCCGCTATGGATTTAATTGAAGAGGATGACAGTGGTTTTTGGCATCAAAAAGATCCTGCAATATCTACAGGGGATGAAGTGCGCTCGCGAGAGCTCGCTCGTTTTCAAATGACCTCTATGGAACTTGCACGCAAGGCTTTAGAAGAAATCGCCCCTGAAGAAAGAGATATCTCAACATTGACTTTTAGTCTCTCTGAAAAGGGATTCAACGAGTTGAAAAAAGACATTCAATATTTTCGAAAAAAAGTGGCTCGAATTGCCATGGAAGATACTCATGTTAATCGGGTTTATCAGTTTAACTTGCAATTGTTTCCCGTTTCTAAAAAAAGAGAATCTCTAGGGGACTGATTTCAAGGTGTTTTCTATGTGGGCATTTTTAGAACGATTTGGGAGAAATAAGTTAGATTTAAAAAGGTCTAACCTAGGAGATTATGTGCAATTTAAGAATAAACTAAAAACGAAATTAGCAAGAACACTTTTAGTTGTGTCTCTGTTTGTTTTGGGATTTCAAGCTTGTTCTGACAATTGCAGTGGCACTGCAGGATGCGATGACCGCACAGGTGTTCTCGAAGGTGGAAATACCTCAGCCTACACCGTTAGCGGAACATTGCTCAACGACAAAGGCCATCCCGTCGATAGCGCAGTGCTCAACAGTTATAAAATATCCAACTCAGATACTGCCCTAACCCCTTCATATCAAGTTGATTACGACACTCTCATTGAAGCCCTGACCAACTCTGAAGGCAAATATCAAATGATTTTTCCCGACTCGGGCAAATGGATTCTTTTTGCGACCAAAAACGACACTCTAGGTAAGGTAGACACCCTTACCTTGACGGCTTCAGATTCAAATCTGCAAAAATTAGACACCTTATTTCACCTCATCACCATCAATGGTAGCTTAGTTACAAGCGATAGCTTAGAAAGTGACAGTGCCGAAATCGAGAATAAAACGGTCGCTTACATCTTTCTCAATGGCAACAAAACCGACACTCTCACCACAGATAGTCTAGGCCGTTTCACATTAAGCGCCTTTACGGGAGTTAACTACTTGCTTATTGAACCCGTCGACGAGTTCGAGTGGAGTGCCTTCCAATATGGTCCTTTTGACGTTAAGGCTTCAGGCTCTGACACACTACAACTTGAGCCGATTTTACTTCCTATTGAAAGCGAAGAAGACACAACAGAAGTCAATTAGCAGATAACCACTAGACCGTGAGTTGTTTTGCTGACGTGTCTAGAATCACAACCTTTTTGCTTACCATTCGTCTGAGCCTCGTTTCTTACCCGTAGTAAGTTTTTAGCCAAAATCGCCCTAGGATATTTCCATACTTTTAGACCTATACAATTCTATGAGGAATGGAAAATGGCTATTAAACTTTTCACTTTAATTTCGCTACTCTCTATACTGGGACTATCGGCCTGTTCAAAGAAGTCTCCATCGAGTCCAAACACAGACCCTAATCCGAACCCCAACCCAACTCCCGTCGATACCGTACCTATTGATACCTCAACAAGTCCTGATGGTTTAGTCCCTCTTGATTCTCATGTCGTTTTACCTGCAGACTCTGGCTTCTTATTGGCTAAGAGTTATTATGATCTCGGAATCTATGACATGGCCGCCTTTATGTTTGATTCGTTGATCAGTGACACTACCAGTCAAACCGATCTCGCTGCGGCCTACCTTTACAGTGGCAATTCTCATCTGAATTTAGACCAATTTGACACCGCCGTCACCCGCTTCGATGTCATCATCAATACCTATTCAACCAGTGAATATCTGAGTTATGCTATTTATGGCAAAGGTTTTTCAACCTATAAGCTTGCTGCTGCAGATACAACACTTCTCGACTCGGCAAAATCCATCTTCACTTCTTTGCTCAATCAATTCCCTAATTCTCCTAACAGCAGTGGGGCCATTTTCTATTTGGGAAAAATTGGCTTTGACACGCAAGACTGGATGGGTTGTGTTGAGCGTTATGATCTCTATTTGAAAGACTACCTCAATACGGTATTAAGTGACAATGCCTTATACTATCGAGGACGTTGCCATTTTGAATTACAAGAATATGCGTATACCCGCAGTGATGTCGATAAACTGATCTCGCAATACCCCGCATCTGGTTTTTATGCCAATGCACATTATTGGGATGGTCGGGCCAATCTGATGCTAGGACTTGCAGATACGACTCTCGCCAACAGTTATCATCAAAGCGCAATTCAATTTTTCGACCAATACCTCGCCTTAGACAGCAACGGAATGTATAACAGTGAAGCCATTTTATTTTCTGGCGAAGCCTCATTCTTTATGAATGACTGGGCCAATGCGCGCACCAAGCTCATGGAAATAGAAACCAAATTTCCTGGAAGCCCCGACATCGCCCCTGCGTTGTATTATTTAGGGCGAACAGAAATGGGAGATCTCAAGTATTCTGTCGCCATTGATTATTTCAGACGCATATTAAATGAATTCCCTAATTCACAACGAATTGACGACGCTCAGTTTCAAATCGGAAAAAGTTTTTATCGAATGGGTGAACCGGTAGAAGGCAGCTTTACCCCACAAAGTCTTCCTTTACTTGACTCAGCGGCTGTGCAATTAAAAATCGTTCTCAGCAACTATCCCAACAGCGTCAAAAACGACAATACCCTACTGTATTTAGTGCGCACTTACGCTGACTATCCCCTATGCACCGAAGCGAAAAATTATTTGAGTCAAATGACACAGCAGTTTCCCAATAGCATTTTGTTGCCCTACGCTCAAAATCACTCCGGACTTGTTCACAATTGCCCCTAGTGCATATCGGACACTGAAGTCATGAAGATCAACAAAGAAAAAACCATTATTATCCTCCTCTGTCTTTTCACCCTGCTTCTCGCAGGGTGGAAGGTCTTTTACGCAGGATTTGACCCTAAATCGGTTATTCCCGAAAAGGTTTACAACGTCATCCTTCGATTAGAAACAGACTACGATAAAAAAGACATTCGCATTCAAACCTTCATTCCACTTTCATCGACTTATCAACAGGTTAGCAAAGAAGTCTTTGAATCGGGACCTTTTCTTTTCAAGCAAGATTTAGATCAATTAAACAAGATCGGCACCTGGACCCTCGATGCAAATTCAGATCTGGCTGGCACAAAAGCCATGGCCGAATACGAATTTACGAT
>JBNKYI010000298.1:0-3738 GCA_050300815.1 Fibrobacterales bacterium | reverse complement strand
ATTTTAAACTCCTTTATTTTAAAAAAGTTTAGAATGACCACTGATTCAAATCACGATGCATTTCGTCGGACGGTTACCTTCTTTTCAATACTCTTTAATCCATCAGAATCAATTAGGTTAAGAAGAGTGCGTAATCCAAATCTTTCTTCAATTACACCCTCTTTAAATTTGGAAGTAACATTGCCAAATGTAATGGCATACATTCTTTTGTTAACAGATAACAACCAAATTGCTTTTTGCTGTTTATTACCATCAGTGAAGGCTTTTTCTGGTATGTGCTTTTTAAGCATTTTTATGAAAGATGGAGTTTTTATTGAGTCTGGATAAATAAATAAATATCCCAAATCTTCTTGGGTAGTTGAGTTTGAGACACGAATTGGATCAGAATTTTCAAATTCAATGATGTCACTTTCAGCAACAAATTCAGGTTTTATTTGATAAAGATTGATTCTTTTGGTTGAAGGTTTTTTAGACATTGAATTTACCCTTGTATCGACTCCAACTAAAAGAATAGTTAATGCTTTATAAATATTGACGTTGAAACGGCATTGTTCGATGAGTTTTGGAATGATGAAAATTGGGTAATCTGTATAACCATTTGTATAACTGAAAAACAAAAAAGGCTAAGTTGCTGATAATTACAACTTAGCCTTTATAGAACCGGAAGATGAGGGACTCGAACCCCCAAGCCTTGCGGCGGCGGTTTTCAAGACCGCTGACTTACCAATTAGCCTAATCTTCCTGATTGGTGGGCTAAAGTTAGCTAGGAGAATAAAGTCTGTCAATTGAAAATAAGGAAAAATATTGAAAAATAAAGTGACCTCTAAGTCGGGTCTAAATGATCATACAACTGATGATATTTATTTGAAACCATACGGTTTAGCGGCTCTAACACATAGGCTTCAAAAATATGGGCCTTGGCTTCTGCTTTCATATTGAGAGCCTCAAAAGCAACTGCAGACTGCAAATGGGCAAGATAATTTTTAGGCTCTTTTCTCAAGGTGACTTCAAAGTGCTTGATCGCCTCTTTGTATTGGTGATTATTGAGAAGCAAGACCCCTACGCGGTAGTGTGCTTTGGCGTGTTGAGGTTCATACCGCAGCGATTGCGCATAATACTCTAGAGACTTGACGTTGTGGCGACTCACCTCTTCGGCCTTTTCAGAGAGGTAAGAGCGGCGATAATAAACCTCTCCGAGGTTATACCAACTGGTGTAATCTTCGGGTGCGAGAGCCAAGGCGGCTCTAAACTGTGCTTCGGCAGAGTCTATTTGATTGAGGTGAAAGAAGGCGGCTCCCTTTTGTGCGTAGGCTTTGAAATTTAAGGGATCGATCACTCTAAATTTTTCAGCTTCGAGCAAGGCTGAAGCAAAATTTCCCCTTCGGTATTCATACAGGCTTTTTTGCTCTCGCAATTCAGGAGATTGGGGGTCTTTTTCGGCGGCCAGTTTAAAAAGAGAGTCGGCAGAGTGATTGCGGGGATAAGCTTCGCTTTGCATTCCCGCCCAAAGGCTAAGATTTTCGGCCGTGGGATTTTTGCTAGCCAACTTTGCTAAAACTTTAAGGGCTTCTTCTGTCTTGTGAGCATCGTACAAGGCCTTGGCCAAAGGAAGCTCTGATTGAACGGCTTCGGGATTTTGCCGTTTGAGAAATTCTAAAATCTTGATCGCAGAATCTGCCAACCCGGCTTTTTGGTAAGTCACTCCAATCTCATAATACAACTGAGGAGAGGGTTCATTTTGATAAAGGCGTTCAAGATGGGGGATTGCCTCTTTGTACTTTTTGTCTCTGAGGTGAAAGTCGACCACCAATTCGTGAGCTTTTTGATCAATGGCTTCAAGTATTTCTAGCCCTTGGGGGTGTGCGGCATTTGTTAATGAATCGGGCACAGAATCCGTTGGCGAATTCATTAGGGGCTCGTCAGAAGTTGCAGCGAGACTGTCTAGCGAAGGATTTGTTTGAGATTGGGCATCAACAGAAAGGTCGGGAGTCAGCAAAAAGAGAACGAGCAAGCAAGCGATCAGCAGAAAATTAGAAACCAACAGGTACAGGCGAATCAGTCGACGATCTTTAGAGTCGATTTGGTTCCAGTATTTTTTGATGTACTCCAAAGGGAGTTTCAGGAATTTCATAAGTCCTCCGGTTTTTATTTCGGAAGAAACTTTTAAGGTTTGAGTTTACTTCAAGTTTATGAAATTCTGAGACCTTTGGCACTCGTATAAGGCGAGGCTGAGAGCGACAGAGGTATTATAGCTGTGCGCTTTGGGGCCCATGGGGATTTTAAGCACTTGGTCGGCCCTTTTCATCAGATAAGGGGGGATTCCTTTGTCTTCTCCTCCGGTGACCCAGAGAATTTTTTCAGGAAAGTTGCCTTCGCTGAGAGGAGTCGCTTCGTCAATCGCCTCTAAGGCAATAACCGTAAAACCTTCATTTTTTAATTGATCCACCGCGCTTTCTAAATTGGGAGGGCGGGTGATGTCTACATTTTCAATGGCTCCGGCCGAGGTGCGGGCCACAGTGGCGGTTAATCCACATCCCCCTTTGACGGGCAATAAAACTCCGCGCACTCCGAGAGCGACGCAAGAGCGCAGGCAAGCTCCCAAGTTACGAGGGTCTTCTACGCCTGCGGGAATCATCAATTGCACAGCGCCCCATTCGGGCAGTCCCGCTTTGAATTCTTCCCAATGCATCAGTTCACGAGCGTGCAAATGAGCGACAACTCCTTGGTTTTGCAAATGATATTTGTTCAAGGTCTGCTGATTGACTTGCTGGCAGTTGATTTTCATTTTATCTGCTCGATTTTGCAGAAGGTGCAGGCGACGATTGCTGCTCCCTTTGAGAAAAAGCAAGCGGTGAACTTTTCCAGGATTTGAATCGAGTAGCGACTCAACGGCGTTGGGACCGACGACGATGTCTTCGCGCTCGTCGTGATTTTCGTTAGGGTTTTTAGCGTTCACAGGTTCCTGCTTTGGGCAAAGGTCGAGTCTTATTTGTTTTTTTCTGCGCGAAAGGCTTGGGCCTGACGGGCAAATTTTTCGAAGAGGTAATAGCTGTCGTGAGGCCCAGGAGAGGCTTCAGGGTGATATTGAATAGAAAAAACAGGATATTTTTTATGCTCAATACCCGCTACCGTATGGTCGTTAAGATTGACGTGAGTAATTTCTAAATCATCGGGCAATTGGTCGGGAGATACGGCAAAACCGTGATTTTGCGAGGTGATTTCAACAATTCCCGTTTTTAAGTTTTTGATGGGATGATTGGCTCCGCGATGACCAAACTTTAATTTGTAGGTTTTTGCTCCCAGTGCCAATCCCAAAATTTGATGGCCGAGACAAATCCCAAATACGGGAACTTTGCCGACGAGATCTTTTACGGTTTGCATGGCGTATTCGACGGCTTCAGGGTCTCCGGGGCCGTTTGATAGGTAAACGCCATCGGGATTCAATGCCAGAATATCGGCAGCAGAAGTGCGTGCAGAAACCACTTTGACCTTGGCTCCTAAGCTTACCAAGCGACGCAGTGTATTTTGTTTGACGCCAAAGTCAATCGCAACCACATCAAAAGGTTTGACCTCATCGGGTTGGGGTTGAAGAGGATGGGCTTTTTCATCCCAGTCATATCCCTCTTCGCAGGTAACGACCGAGGCGAGATCGGCTCCGGCCATTGAAGGGAGAGCACGAGCCTTGGCCACCGCTTCTTCTTCGCTGACATCGCCTGTGAGTATCACTCCGCGCATGGC
>JBNKYI010000297.1:0-3761 GCA_050300815.1 Fibrobacterales bacterium | reverse complement strand
GCCGTCTTCTTCGTTGACTTCAAAATGAGCAGCCCCTTGCACGCGATCTAATTGATGTAAATAGTAAGGGCGAATTTGGTGTTGAATCAGTTTTTGACTCAAGCTTTTGAGAGCGGATACATCGTCATTAATGCCTTTAAGCAAAACACTTTGATTGAGTTGAAACCAATTTCCCATTTGTAAAGTTTGAGCAGAAGCTAATGTCTGCTCGTCAAGCTCATTGGGATGATTCACATGCCAAACCATAATCTTTTGCCCCTTAAATTCATTAAAGGTCTCATTAAATTCACTGTGAATACGAGGGGGGAAGACACAGGGAATGCGCGAGTGGATACGCAGGGTTTGAATTTGAGGAAAGGCCTTTAATCCTTCGACGAGGCTTTGCAACCATTCATCGGGAAGCATCAGCGGGTCTCCGCCTGATAAGATGAGTTCGTCGACTTGAGGTAAATTCTTTAAGAGATTCAATTGCTCTAGCCACAGTTCTCTATTTTTGGGGCTTTCGTGGTAAGGGTAATGCCGTCGAAAACAATATCGGCAGTGAATGGCGCAGGCACCCGTGCTTACCAGCAAGACGCGATTTGAGTATTTATGCAATAACGCGGGATTTTCTCTGATACGAGAGAGTTGATCTCCGACGGCGTCTCGAGTAAAGCCGCTGACTTTTGACTGCTCTGAAAGTTGAGGGAGAACCTGCAACAAAAGAGGATCGTGCGGATTGCCTTTTTCTATGCGGCGGGCGAATTCAAGAGGGACTAAGGTGTGAAATTCTTGGTGAGAAGTGAGGCTGAGAGGCAAATCCTTTGTTGAGAGACCTAGATATTCTAAGAGCTCTGCGGGTTTGCGAAAGGCCTTCGCAAAGTCAACTTGCCAAGAACTGGCTTTCCCCGTTGATTTAGCAGGTGTTTTTTCTAAATTCGCCATCGTTTAGTCGCAAATTTAACACAGGAATAACCCATGGCGAACCTCGGTGCAAATGATCTTAAGAAACGCGTTAAAATTTTGGTAGACGGAGAACCCCATCTTATTGTTGATGCAGACTTTGTAAAACCCGGTAAGGGCCAGGCCTTTACCCGTTGTAAACTCAAAAATCTTTTAAATGGCAAGCAATTTGAAAAGACCTATAAATCCAACGAGAGCGCCGAAGAAACAACGGTTTCAGTGACCGAAATGGAATACCTTTACAACGATGGCACGACTTGGACGTTTATGGACATGCAAAGTTTTGACCAACATGAAGTTCCCAAAGAAACCTTAGGCGGCATTGAACTTTTCTTGTTAGATAACACAAAATGTGAAGTGACGATTTGGAACAGTCGCGTTATTGAAGTGACTCCTCCCAACTTCATGGTTTTGACTGTCACAGAAGCTCCTCCAGGGCTTAAGGGGGATACTGCTGGGGGTCGCGTCATGCGACCAGCCAAACTTGAAACTGGCGCTGAAGTTCAAATTCCTTTGTTTGTCAACGAAGGCGATAAAATTAAAATTGACACCCGCACGGGTGAATACGTTGAGCGCGCCAACGGCTAATGAAAATTAAATGGGCTAAATTTCGCCGGGATCGAATGCAAGACATTCGATCCTTTTTTTATCAAAGGGATTGCCTCGAGGTTGAAGTTCCTTTGATGGGGCGCGCAGTAGGCAGTGATCCTTGGTTGGATTATTATCATACGGAGCACCGCGCAGGAGAGAAACTTTACTTTCACACCAGCCCTGAGTTTTTCCTCAAGAGACTGCTGGCGCAGGGATATCCCGACATCTATTATTTGGGACCGACCTTTCGCAAGGGCGAACACGGCAGCCGACATCAGCCTCAATTCACGATTCTAGAGTGGTATCGAAGAGATCAAAGTTTAGAAGACCTTTTAAAGGAGCTGCTCGATCTGATTGAAAAAATCAATCCCTATTTTAAAAGAGAAAGGTTGAAAAAAAAGAGTTATGCCGAGCTTTTTTCACCCTTAGCGGTCAACGTTTTTGACGACACCTTAGTTGATTTGCAAAATAAAATACGAGAATGGGAAGGGAAAAGTCCCGAGTTTTTTGATCGTTTAGAAGCCCTCGATTATATCTATGCGACTCGAGTGGAACCTGAATTGGTGAGTGAAGAGGTTTTGATCGTCACCGATTATTTGCCTGAACAAGCGGCCCTAGCGCAAATCGAAGTCAATTCTGAGGGACGTCAGGTCGCCAAACGCTTTGAACTTTATCTCAATGGGGTTGAAATCGCAAACGCTTATCAAGAGCTGACAGATGCGGTAGAACAGCGTCGGCGTTTTGTTGACGATTTAGAAAAAAGACACCAATTGGGCAAAGACATTCCACCGATTGATGAGCGGTTTTTAGAGGCGTTGCAAGAGGGTTTTCCTTCTTGCAGCGGCATTGCTGTGGGGGTTGATCGTTTATTGATGATTATTTCGGGTCAAAAAGACCTAAAAGAGGTTATTTCTTTTGACTTCGACGAGTGGTAGGGTTTTATATCCCGCTTCGGGTGACTATTTTTACCAGTTAGGCAATCTTATACTTAGGGGAGATGGCTAAGTCTATGAAATTTCTTTTAACTATGGCGATTGTTTTCGCAAGTTCTTTTACCCATCTGCAAGCAGAATCATTTAGAGATGGCAAGGGCATGATGGCTTGGAGAGCTCACGAAGTTCGAGTGAATCGCGCGATTTCTGCGGGCATTATCGGCGAAGTTCTCGGCGCTAAGCCCACCCCTGAATTGGTCAAAGACACTTTGGGGATGGGAAGAATTAAAAACTATTCTCAACTTTTTACCAAAATTGAAGAAGGTCAAATTCAATTTGATCGCCGTTATGATTTGGTAGAAACACTGGTTAAAGGCGAATTTCACCAAGGTCACTTTTGGGAAGCTCTCTGGCAAGTAGAGAAAGGACATTTGGGTCAATATTATCCCCCAGGTTTTGAAAGAGACCGCATGGGTTGTGAAATATTGGTGCACATACGCTATTCTGAATGGACCGAGAGAGGGTATAGCCTGAATAAAACGCTGAAATGTGTGAATGGGAATCGTATCTCTCCGATTGAAGATGAAAGAGTGACTGACTGGAAAACTCGCGGAGCCCAGATGAGCAACAAAATCTGGAAGGATTATCCCTCTTTTCTCACGGCGGGTTCACCGGTTTTGCACGTGGTTTCTGACGGGGTATCTACGACACCCAACTGCTACGTACAATCGGGCAAAGACGATATCCATATCCCCAATATTTTGCAGTTGTGCGGTGAGTTTTTTAATGGGGCGGCTAAGATTCCCATTCACTTGAAGATTCCGTTGTAGAATAGGTTGCAAAATAGGGATTTACGCCTTTTTCATTTCTTCTAAAATTCGTTTCGCTAGAACGTTCGTGTTTAATTGTTACAAGGCGGCAGTCTGCCAATCAAACAGATAAACGTGGCATTCTTTTGCAAAGCTTTGATACAATAGAGCATGCCTCTAACTCTCCCCCCTGTCTCTCAAATTCAACTTCACCACGAAAATTGGCGCAAGGCTAACCGTCTTCGATTGCAAAGCCTCTATGGGCAAATTGGCTCTGCTAAAGCGCGAGTGATTCAGTCGATCCCTTATTTGTTGCATCACAAAATAGGAGAGATCGAAGGGCTTTGGTTTGAAGAGGTTTGTTGCGGCGTTTCGAATTTTGTGCCCGAAGATGGCTTCTATAATGAGCTTTATTTAAAGCTGAATTTGAAAATAGACCCCGCGCATTTGCCACTCAAGAGGCAGATCCCCTTCGTGGCAATTATGG
>JBNKYI010000296.1:0-3763 GCA_050300815.1 Fibrobacterales bacterium | reverse complement strand
AGGAGGGACTACCAACATAAAACAATCTAAACCCAGGAGTAATCCGAATCAACACTTTCCCCTATCTCGAAAACCATGGGTGGACATGATTACGCCACCTGTTAGCTCGATTCGTCTCATCACCCCAAGCAACCCATCATCTACCTCAGCGCTGACGGAGAGCCACTAACGCAAGAAATTAGCAAAGAGCTCGCACAAATTCCCGAATTCACACTGGTTTGTGGCCATTACAAGGGGATTGATCAACGAATTCGAGATACGCGCATTACGCGCGAAATTTCGATTGGAGATTACGTTTTGACCGGAGGCGAGCTCCCCGCGATGGTTCTATTAGACTCTGTGGTTCGCCTTCTTCCGGGTGTGATGGGAGATATTTCTAGCGCCGAAACGGATTCTTTTTACAATGGCTTGTTGGGATGGCCAGTTTACACCCGCCCAGCAGAATACAAAGGAATGAAAGTTCCCAATATTTTACTCAGTGGGCACCACGCAAAAATTCAAGAATGGCAAAAGACGCAGTCTTTAGAACGAACGCGCTTGATTCGCCCTGATTTGTTAGTCGAAGACAAAAAAACACCTTCTACTCCTAAGAAAAATTAATACATTTAGGCCTCAAAATTTTTGAGAAAGTGATTGTCATGTCTGTAACAATTGAACAAATCAATCGGGAAAATCTCAAATCAGACGTTCCTGAATTTAATGCCGGTGATACAATTACTGTGAATGTAAAAGTTCAAGAAGGTAACAAAACCCGTATCCAGGCTTACAAGGGCGTAGTCATTCAGCGTCGTAATTCTGGTATTTCGGAAACTGTAACTGTTCGCAAAATGTCTGGTCAAGTTGGTGTAGAACGCATTTTCCCTTTGCACAGCCCCATTGTCGATTCTATCATTGTAGAGCGTCATGGTAAAGTGCGTCAGGGCCGCATTTTCTACATGCGCGATCGCCGTGGTAAAGCGGCTCGTATCAAAGAGATTCGCGGTTAATTGTTTTAGGCAATAGCCGACTTCCGAAGGCTTTATAAAAAACTCTGCTGGCAAGCCAGCAGAGTTTTTTTTATAATCGGTTTTTGACTGAGCCAGTGTCATGAACGCTAAAGAACAACGCATTGTCATTCCCGTTCAAAACGTCAAAGCGGGAGAAGTGATCTTCGAAGAAGGAGACCACGGAAAAGAGCTATATGTCATACGAAGTGGTAGAGTCAGTGTAAGAAAATTGATCGACGACCAAGATATCGAGATTGTTCAGCTTGAGCAAGGGGCAATCTTTGGTGAAATGGCCATTCTCGACCAAGGCATTCGCTCAGCCACAGTTGTAGCCGTAGAGCCCACAGTGGTGAGTCGAATAGACCAAAATTCTTATGAACAAATTGTTAAAGTCTTACCTACTTGGCTAAAAGCTATTTTAAAAATAGTCGCTAAACGTCTTGCCGATCTCAACTTAAAAATTGATCGACCCATTGTGCAAAAACCGCTACTCAGTCTGAGTCTGTTTTTATTTCGCAAGCACAGAGAGGCCTTTCTTAACAACTTAGGTCCGCTCAATCGTAAAACAATACAAGATGACTTTTGTTTTTTGACCCGTTTAACTCCTAAAGAAGTCGATCATCATTTAGAATCTCTCATTGGCTTTCGCATTTTAGAATACAACAAAGAAGAAGACAAACTGCGCGTCGAAAATGAAAGTTTATTGCGTCTTTACATTGACGCCCATAGCGCCTTAATCAAAAAGAAACCCTTTGGCCCCTTTGAATTAGAGCGCTCAAGTATTGTCTTTATTCAAACACTCTATTCCCTCAACCAAACCGCGCCACTTCCCGAAACAGCCGATCGATCTTTTTGGGAAAATTTGCTCAAAGGTTTAGTGCAAAATGTTGGATTTGAAGCCATTCAAATTTTATCTCGCGAAGGAATTTTTGAAATTGACATCAATCAGGTCGTCAAATTTGATGCTAAAAAGCTCGACCAATATCATTACGCTATCGCAAATAAAACACTTGTCTTGGATATCAAATGAGAATTGTCGGAACCAAAAATACCTTGAAACTAAACGCTAACGAATTGCTTTTTATGGAAGGCGACGAAGGCAAAGAGATGTATATCATTAAAAGCGGGCATGTAAAAGTTTTAAAGATGGAGGGCAACCGAATGGTTACCCTCGCCGAACTCGGTCCTGGTTCAATTATCGGAGAAATGTCTTTGCTCGATGATGCCAAACGCATGGCAACGGTGCGAACCTTAACCGTTACCGAACTGGTCATCATCAATAAGCAACTTCTCAATCAAACCTATCAGCGGCTTCCCCATTGGCTTACATCCATTATCAAAATTCTCGTTCAACGCATGAGAGAAACCTCTCAACTCAAGGTTAGAAAAGACATGATTCATTCTATTCCTGCACTCACTCACGTATTTATCCACCAAAGTGCAAATGAACAAGGCATTGTTACATTGCCTATGCAAGCCCTTGTCAGAGAAGCCTCTCTTCTTTATGGTCTAGATGAAGGAAGCTTAAAAAAAGTCGTGCGGGTGATGGCCCAAGAAAAACTTTGGGGAATTGAAACCTCTTCTTTAGGCAAAGAAAAAATTTCTTGCAATAACATTGACCCACTTAAAGAAATGTTGAGCCAACTCAAAAACAAAGAATCGGTGGGTAAATATTCAGAAGGGTTCTGGAATGAAGCCATCAAAACTCATCTCGCCAAAAACTAGCTGACGTTCATCCGTTAAGAGATATAAACTTCTAATACACAGGCACCCAAAACCAACAAACTCAACGCCGAATTTGCCTGAAAAAAATCCTGATTCATTCCATCTAATGAATCTGACCTACGAAAAAGATGAATGTAAACCAACAAGAGCAAGGCCAAAAGAGTGGCGACTGCCCAAACAATTCCGAAGCTCTCTCCCAAACGGCCCAATAACACCATGCAAGTGATAACCAAAAAATGCAAGGCTTTCGCAATTTGCAAAGCTCCCTGTTGTCCAAATCTCACCGGAATAGAGTACAGCCCTAAAGCCTCATCGACTTCTCTATCTTGAGTGCTATAAATGATGTCAAAACCCGAAATCCAAAACAAAAGAATGAGTGAAAGAAGAAGAGGGGTCCAATTTAGAGATCCGCGGGCGGCAATCCAAACTGCTGTAGGGCTCAAACCAATGGCTAACCCAAGAAACAGATGACAAAGCCAACTAAAGCGCTTAAACAAACTGTAAGCGCAGAGTACGATGAGAATTGGAATTGAAAGTGCTCCGCAAAGAGTATTGATCCAAAAACTACTCGCGACAAAGGCAAAGGCATTAGCCACAAAAAAGAACGTTACCGAGTGCTGACTCAGTGCTCCGCTTACTAAATGCCGCATCTGAGTGCGAGGGTTGCGAGCATCGATCTCTTTATCAGCTAAGCGATTAAAAGCCATCGCAGCATTGCGGGCAAAGACCATGCAAAGAATAATCTTCAAAGTAAAAAACCAACCGGGATGCCCTTCTGTGGCTAGCCACAAAGATCCCAATGCAAAAGGTAAGGCAAAGACGGTGTGACTGAATCTTACTAAATCCATCCACTTTTTAATCAGTTTCACTCGTTACTTTCTAATTCATTTGAGGTTGTATTTCAAAATTTTATCTGTTTTTAAGCAAGTGAAAAATAGTCATATTTTCTCTGAACTGTTTAGGATTCTACTTTTTCAGCCCATTGATTTTGGAGGCAACAAAGGTCTAATCAAGGTCAGTCTCTAATTGTAAGTCATTGATTTTATAGAAAA
>JBNKYI010000295.1:0-3791 GCA_050300815.1 Fibrobacterales bacterium | reverse complement strand
AGTGACAGTTACGGTGTCGGACGAAATATTTGTCACATAGATATTATCTATTGTATTGGAATTGACATGCCACGAAGGAAGAATTCCTGAGCCCTCACCAGCAAAAGTTAGGCTAGTGGTAATCAGAGACAGTGCTGCGGTTGCGAGTAGCGCTTTTCTTGTATTCATTATTACTCCTTAAGTATTTGTGTAGAGAAATTCTACAAGAAATAAACTATCAAATTTGAATGAGTTGACGATGAAAAACTTATTCAAATCAGACACGTCCATCAGAAAGTAGAGGCAAATAAATAGAAACCAGAATCTTTTCAAAAGTTTCTAAAAAATAAAAAAAGGGGCTGTCCGCTATGAGACAACCCCTTTTTTTATACATAGCAACTAAGCCTCAGCTAAAGTAGGAAACCTCAACGAGTCATCCATTGACTTGTAAAGATCTAAAAGTGCTTGAGCCAAAGCGGCCACTTGCTCTTCGTGAGGCAATAAGGCTTCGTGCTCGGCTTCAATAGCCAATTCAATTAAAGGCTTGAACTCTTCAGAGACCAAATGCGCATCAATGAAGTGAGTCGAGAACATTTGCAAAGCATGCTCATCGTTTTTGGGTTCAATGTCGCGAGTCACCAAAAGCATACGCGCAGAGGTTAAAACCATTTGATAAAGGGTGTCGCCTTTTTCAGAGGAATCCACCTCGGGCAAACGTTTAATCGCCAGACGCAAGAAGTCTGCGTCGACATCAATCATATCAAAAACCCCCGCCGAACACTCGGCTTGCTGGCCGTGCAAAATCGAGAACTGATTTTGCGCTCCCCAGTCATAGTAGAAATCTTCGTTTTCAGCAAAACTCGGAACCTTGTCTGTATAAGACGCCGCAATGGTCGCTATTTCTTCTGCACCTCCCTCAACAAGCCAGGCTTTAAAATGAGGATAACTCGCCTTTTTACCCAGCCAAAGTTCGACCACTCGAGTTAAAAAGTCTGGGGCAAACTTTGCGGCAATCTCACAAATTTTCGACGCAAATTCTGCTTCTCCTTCGCCAATTTTGGCGCCGGCAACAACATTATAAGCAGGGTAAGAAACTTTGTCTTTACGGCCCACTCGGCCAAACATTCCCAAATCGGCCGACCAATGGCGACCACAAGTATTAGGGCAGCCCGAAACGTGAATTTTAAAATCGGGGATTCCCTCAAGGTCAATTCCCTTTTGCAATAAACGAGAGGCCGTTTCAGGAATAACTCCACGGGGCAAGCAAAGCCCTAAACGGCAAGTGGCCGCACCCGTACAAGCGATCATGTTTGACATCAACACCGGTTCAGAAGACTGGGTGTGAAACCGAGACAATCCCGTGTAGATGTATCCCAAATAAGATTTAGGGACGTTGATAATGTGCAGGTTTTGATTGAAATTCAAACGCAAGGTATTTTCGCCAAAGGGCTCAAGCAGATTGGCAAGATCGATTCCATCTTGGTTGTCGATATCACCGAGTTTAAGAGGAACTTTAATGCTATAAAGACCCGCTTGTTTTTGCTCAGTCACATAGCGAGTTTTCCATATTTTAAACTCATCGGTATCCACTTCGACAGCTTCAACAACAATGTTTTCAGCAGCTTTATACTCGTAGGTATAGCTGGCCAAATCTAGAGGAGCTGGGTTGGTGGCTTTGACCTTTTCCCACTCTTCTTCGACGCGGGCTCTAAATTCTTCGACGCCTAACTTTTCAACTAAAAATTTAATCTTGGCTTGAAAGCGCTTGCGGCGATTTCCATTCTTGTCAAACATGATTTTAATGGCTTTTGTCAGCGAATACACTTCATCGGTCTCAATAAAATCCCAAATCAATTTGCCAGGCATCGGTTTAGCGCCCATTCCCCCACCTACATAAACCTGAAAACCTTGTCTCCCTTCTTTGTGAATCGCGACAAAACCCAAACAGGTGATGGTGGCTTCGCAAGTGTCTTTCAGTGAGTTTGAAAACGCGATCTTAAATTTGCGCGGCAAATTCCAGCTGTCTTCTTCATCGATCATGCGAGCGGTGAGAGCCTGAGCGTAAGGAAGCACGTCAAATGCCTCGTCTTGAGACCAGCCCGAATCTACCGAAGACATGATATTGCGAATGGTGTTTCCTCCACCTCCTCGAGGTGAAAGGCCCACTTCAACCAATTTTTCATAAGCTACGGGGGTATTTTCTAAGGCGACGTAATGAAGTTGAACATCTTGACGGGTCGTGACATGAAAATGATCTGCGCCATAAACTGCTGAAAGCTCAGCCACTCGACGCAATTGAGTCGGGGTAATCACTCCCCCCGCACAGCGAATACGAAACATATAGGTGTCGTTGATGCGCTGTTCATAAACGCCTTGACCCACGCGAATTCCTTTGAATTTTACGGGATTGATCTCACCGGCGCGAAAAGAAGCGATGTTGGCGGTCAGACCGTCAATTTCTTTCTGAATATCGCTGGGAATTTCATATGTCTTCACAAGGACCTCACTCTCAAACTTTTTGGGCCTAAATGTAACTTTTGTTACTCAAAAATTCTCGTGTATCGCCGAAATACCAACGAAGTATAGGTGAGGGATCTGATTTCAGCAGTTTGTCAGATTTGCTTTGTCTGTAGAAAAAATTTTAGGGGGGATCCTCAAGCAGACTCTTGTAACTGAGAAACGTTTTCGGCCACCCATCGATAGCTTTCGCGCACTAATTCGTGAAAGTTGACTATGGGAATTTTAAGTTCGCCGGTGAGAGAAGAGATCAAGTCTGTCTCTAGGTTTTCAACGGCTTCGGCCAACTTTAAAAGCAAGCCTAAATGTCCTTCTCTCTTAACCACAGCGTCAATAATTTTCTCATCGACATTTAAGCGGGGGAGCAAGACTTCATTAGGCGTTTTATAAATGCCTTGCAATTGCGAAACAATACCGGTAAAAAAGCCCAAGTCTCGATTAGAATCCCCCTCAAGATTGAGGATATGCTCTAACAAATAGCCCCTCCACGCCGCACTTTCGAGGAGCACCTGATCGGCATCACTTCCATTGGGTCTGGCATAAACCATCAAAGTCAGCCACTGACTGAGCTTGCGATTACCAATCAACGCCAAAGCTTGCTTGATCGACTGAATTTTTTCTCTCACCCCAAAGGCCGCTGAATTGATCATTTTGAGAAGACCTATCGAGATATCTGGGTGCTTTTTAAACTCGCCTTCAATCACCGCAAATTCTTCGTCATTTCTAACTAAATTCATTAAATGCATAACCGCTTCTAGATGAGGATCGGTGTCTTTGTCTTCTAGCAGCTCGGGTTTTGCAAAGAAAAACCCCTGATAATATTTAAATCCATAAGACTTTAGTTCTTCAAAGTGTTCTACGTCTTCGACCTTTTCGGCGATCCACTGAACGGGAATACTTTTCATAAAGCTGATTTTATGTTTTAAAATGGTTCTTGGGGTGGTGCGCACATCAACCTTGATGAATTTCAGGTAGGGAAATACGGGCTTAAAACGTTCAATCATTTCTTCGTCAAAATCAAAATCATCTAGACCGAGAATATATCCCCTATGAGTCGCTGCCTTAATCGCCTCGATCGTATCTTCGTCAATCAAGGTATGTCCCAAAATTTCAATCATAAATTTTTTGGGATCGAGAACTTCGTAGGATTTCTCAATTAGCAACTGCTCATTAAAATTTATCATGCCCTTGCGATTGCCCAGAATCAGTTCTCCGTTAATATGGTTGAGAATATTCATCATCAGTTGAGCCGTCGCTTGCTCATCGTTAAGCACTCGAGCATAGCTCGCATATTG
>JBNKYI010000294.1:0-3811 GCA_050300815.1 Fibrobacterales bacterium | reverse complement strand
CACACAACGCTGGAGAAAGAAGAAGAGGAACAATGGATTTTAAAATAGCGAAGTATCTTCACGGGGCGATGAGTGAAGAAGAAAAAGAAGTGTTTGAGCGAGAGGTCGAAACAAAGGATCAACTGAAAAAACGCCTTCTTGAGTTTGAAATGCAAGAGCCTCTCGATTTTGATGAGTTTCAACAAAAGATGAAAGTCAAGACCTCCCCAAATCTTTCTTTTTTAAAAGAGCCGGCAGTCGCTTACAAAATGGCGGCAACTCTTTTGCTGTTATTTTTGGGCTGTGGCGTGTTTTTGTCTACAATTCATAAGGTCGATTTATCAAATGATTTGCTTAGCAAGGGCAAAGAAACCCATTGGCAGATATTTGAAAACGAACGAGATGAGTTTGTCTTAACGACTTCTCTTGAGGGGCAATTGGGAGATGAGGTGTGGCTGTTAGGAGTGACCCAAGATCTCTCAATCGATGTTCTTTTTAGAGGCCCAGTTAAAACGCCTTTTCTTTCGGTTTCATTGGCTAAAACTCACCTTAAATCCTACGAAAATTTTGTGAAGGTGTACGCAGAAAATTCTTCGAATTCTCCAGACTTGAATGTTCTTAAAGCGTGCTTTATAGACCGTAAGTCTTGCTCTTTACACTATGAATTATGGGATAAAAATGAATAAGATATTCCGCTTGTTGGTGTGCTTTTCTTTGGCATCTGCTGCCCCAGTTTATTACGGAATATTTATTGGAAATAATATGGGATTAATCCATGAACCCGAATTGGATTACGCAACTCAAGATGCGAAGAAAATGGCGAATGCCTTAGCGGAAGGGGGATTATTTCAGGCAGATAAAATCTATTTGCTAGAAAATCAAAACATCGCAGCAGTCAAAGAGAAAATGTTAGAAATCAAAAAACGCATTGCGCAAACACAATCCAAATCTGACGCTGTATTGGTTGTCTATTTTTCAGGCCATGGAGATCAATCGTCGTTGCACTTAAACGGAGAAGAATTAGAAAGGAATGATCTTTTAAGTCGCTTTAAAGAAATAACGGCGAATACGAAGATTTTAGTGGTCGACGCTTGCGAATCGGGAAGTTTAATTAGGGCAAAGGGAAGAATAGACAAGGATAATCTGGAGTTCCCTCATTTAAAAATTGCAAAAGGAACGGCCATATTGACTTCGTCAGCGGCGGGGCAGTTGTCTCATGAAAGTGCACAATACCGCGGAGGGATTTTCACCTATCATCTCATTCAAGGCCTTAAAGGCATCGCGGATTTAGACAGGGATAATCAAGTCTCTTTGATGGAATGGTTTAATTATGGGCAGTTTGCGACTCGAAGAGAGTCTTTGCAGAAGTATGGGGTTTATCAAACGCCGGGATTTGATTTTGATCTCAGTGGTTTAAATGATATTCCCTTAGCGAAACATAGGCATTCATCTCATCGATTAGAGTTGTTGCGGTTAACAGCTTCAGAAGTTAAAATCTCTGATTTGCTTCATCCAGAAGAGTCGGCAACCTTTTATTTGGATGGCAGAAACTTAACCCAAATCTTTGTGGAACCGAGTATTTACCAAGTAGAAATTCTCAGTAATGATAAGGCACTTTATCTACAGGCAGACTTGAGATTTGACACCTCAGTGAAAATCACTCGCTCAAACTTTAACGAAATGCCTTTGAATAAATACCAGCTTAAGGGAAAAGGTGAACTTGGCAAAAAGCCCTCGTCTGTTGGGGTGGCATTCAGCATGAAAAATTCATGGGGTGAGCATACCCCGTTGCTGAATTTGAAGTTTACCCACAATAGCAGTTACACGAGTAAGGTGCTTTTTTTTGCAGAAGCAGGGCACAGCGAAAAAAAGAGAACTTATTCGAGACAGAGTTACCTCACTCTCGGTTTGGGAGGGGGATACTCTCATTCTTTGTCGACTCGAGGGCCCTTTGAATTTTCAACGGATTTTTCGGCAGGTATTGATTTTATCAAGTCAAAAATCGAAGATCTCAGACCTTTTCATTCAACCCAAATCTTGCAGAACACGTGGGGGTATTATCTAGAGGTGCGTTCTGGCCTAGAGCTGGGTTACCGTTTGAACTCGCCTTTAACGCTCTCTTTTCTCCCTCAAATCTCGGCAAAGTGGATTCCTAGATCTAGAGAATCACTCAAACCGTATTACAGTTTTGATTTCGGAGGGGGCTTTAGCGTCGAATTTTGAAAATGTGAACAGAATCTTTTTACAAGCTTATGACTTCAGTAGAGTAGGGAAAATGGGACGGGAGAGGAATTCTTTGGGGGTTAAAATCACGCCTCTCCATTAAAGCGGAATTCAAAATTGGATTTTTAGGTCAATGGTTGCTACATTTGCCCAAAAATCTCTGGAGTAATACCATGACGGCAGCTTTAAATGCATCTTCTTTAAAAATCGCCATAGTGACTTCGCGTTTTAATGAAGTGATTACGGATAAGTTAACCGAAGGGGCTATTTTAGGGCTCAGACAGTTGGGACTGGCTGAAGATCAATTAACTCAGATTAGTGTTCCCGGTGCTTTTGAGATTCCTTTGGCCGCAAAAATTCTCCTTGAAAAGAAACCAGACTTAGATGCCGTCATTACGATAGGTTGCGTGATTCGCGGAGAAACCCCTCACTTCGATCAGGTGGTTGCGGGCGTGACTTCTGGGGTGGCGAGAGTTGCTCTTGATGCAGGTAAACCCGTTGTTTATGGAGTGCTGACAACAGACACCGTTGAGCAAGCGATGAATAGAGCAGGGCTTAAGGCGGGCAACAAAGGTTGGGAAGCTGCACTCACTGCTGTAGAAATGGTTAACCTCTTAAACGGAATCTGATGAAGTCAAAACGACCAGCCCGAAGTCTTGCGTTACAAACACTTTATGCAATGGATCTGACTGAACGAGGAGTTCATCAGGTTATTGGTGGCGTGCTTGAAGCCCATAAAGTGAGTGACGATCAAAAAAAATATGGAATAGATTTGATTGATTTGGTGACTGAACATCGCATTGATCTCGTTGAGTCTCTAAAAAAGCATTGTATCAATTGGAGTTGGGATCGCTTGGCCCGTATCGAACAATTGGTCTTATTAATTGGGCTTGCCGAAGCGCGTTTTCGGCCTGATGTCCCTCCCAAAGTTGTATTAAATGAAGCCGTCGAAATCGCGAATAAGTTCAGTACAGAACAATCGGCGAGTTTTGTTAACGGTGTTTTGCATTCGGCGATGTCTGAATTTGTGAAATTTGAATAGGAGAGTAGACCTTGAAAGTTGTTAAAGAAGATCGCATTGTTAAACTCATCGGAGCTGGGGTGGCTTTTTTAATCGCCCTAGTCACCTATCTACTCACCGTTGCCCCCACGGTTTCTTTTTGGGATTGTGGTGAATTTGTCGCTGCGGCTCACACGTTGGGTATTCCTCATCCGCCAGGAACGCCCTTTTTTAACGTGATTGCTCGAGTGGTGACTTTGATGTTGACCTTTATTCCCGAGGTGGCGCTGAGGGTGAACCTTATTTCGGTGGTCACTTCTGCAGCGACGGTTTTCTTTTGCTTTTTGATTGCCTTCGACGTGGTTTCTCACTTGGTGAGTGATAAAAATTTGGATTCGAAGACGCGCCGATTTATTTGTTTGGTTTCAGGATTTACCTCGGCCTTTTTGGTGGCCTTTTCAGACACCTTCTGGTTTTCTGCCGTTGAGGCTGAAGTTTATGGAATGTCGATGCTTTTTGTATTTGGTGTGGTCTATCTCTGTTTGCTCTGGGCGCGCAACGCCGAGAACTCTTTTGGCAACCGCCTGCTTGTTTTGATTGTTTACTTTT
>JBNKYI010000293.1:0-3818 GCA_050300815.1 Fibrobacterales bacterium | reverse complement strand
CGATGTGCCTCTTCTGCGTATGCTCTCCACTGTGGATCCTCTCTTTCTTTCAAGAACTCTGCGTAGTAAAGGTACCCAAATGGGAACTTCGGTATTGCACGTATTACCGCAAGAAATAGCGTTTCAGCCTCTTCATCGTCGTTACCGTTTCTAGCTCGGGTTAAAGTGCGGGCCAATTCATTAGTGAAAGGTCCAGGAATAGGAAGACCTTTGCTGGTTAGGTTTGCCACTTCTGAGTACTCTTTGATCGTTGTTAGGTGATCCTCTACGCCTTCGAGGCGATCAGCCAATTTTAGTAGGCGTTCGCTTTCGCTTCCGGTGTATCGCTCAAGGGCTAGGGCTTTGAATGGAGTTAATTGCGTCTCTAATAATTGTATCTCTGAGTTTTTCCTCGTAACTTCATGTCTCAACTCAGAGATAGTGCTTTCGATTAGTTCATGCGAATCAAGCAACCTTTTGTTTTCGGCATGCATAGACGACCGTTGGTTGGTTGTCGTTATGCCGGTCGAAACGATCAAGCCGATAGAAGCTATGATAGATGCTTGAACTCCAACAGACTGATACCACTTTTTACTCATTTATCGTGAAAGCCATACGCGGAAGTCAGGGCGGAGCGCTGGCTGGAGTTGTATGGGCTGCCTTGTTGTCCTTTATTTTCTTCTAAATCTTTCGCTTAGAGTATCTATCCTTTGACCGTCGATAAACACCAAATTGTTCTTGATGGCATGGGATTCAATCTTCTCGCATATCTTCTCGATAGCATTTTCTGTGAACTTTCCTGAGATGATCGCACATACCTTTGAGGGCCTGACCTTGGATTTTGTGTAAAGGTCGTGGAATGGCATTTTGAATGCATCTTCAATCTGTGAAAAGATCTCATCAATATCAGAATTTGCACCTCCCTTGACGTCGCCATACTTTACTTGGGCTGCCCAATGCTCAACCTCCTCAAATTCAGTGAATCTAGAGAATACAATATCCTTTCCGTACTCTCTTCTTCCGTGATTATACTTAACATTGGAAAATCCGAGCTTTCGTAGAATGGGGAGGACTACTCTGAGGGTGAAGTCTTTCTCGTTCTCTGCATCGGATACTTTGAAAAGCTCGACTCCCAACCTTAATTCGGCGGCTCCTTCGATCTCGTTCGCGATCTGTTCCGCAAGCTGGAGTGCTTCGTCAAATGCTTCGCATTCTATTTCCGTAGAGAAATGTAAAAAGATGTAGGCTCCGTCGTCATCGTAAGAATCGAGCGTTATGTCCCCGTCCTCTTTTTGGCGCTCTGCTACAATGTCTCTTTTGGTTTCCATGTAGTGGCTGAATCCAACCTTACCGTCCCAGTATTTTCGCGTTCCACTGTCCTCGAAAGACAGTCTCATTCTATTGTCGGAAACCTTTGACAGTGAAATCGGTATCGAATCGAGAAATATGGTGTTTTCTTGAATCTTCTCGCAAACGGAAAAGCAGATTCCTTCACGCATCTCCGATACCTTTATCCCTTTGAGCATCGCCCTGGGAACGGTCCATTCGTTCTCGTCGCCATAGGACAAGCGCTCTCCATTGATGGATACGTCGATTATCTCACCGCAGTCTTCTGTGTATTCTATCATTCTTTATCGCCAAGCTCTCATGACGAGCGCTTGCGCTCGTTGTGAGAAGCGCATTGTTAGCCGAAATTTTCGTTAGTTAGTACAGGTCTTCCATCCTTAAGTACATGGATTTTATATCCCATCTTATGTATGTATTCTGCGATCGTATTCACGTAGTCTTCTCTAGTTGTATGTTTAACTAACTTCTTTATCTCTATTCCAATTGGAGACATTTTCCAACATGAGAATTGAATATCTTTTGTGTTCTCTTTAGACCACACAAAAGCGTATTCTCCAATGAGAAAAGGTCCGTTATACGTTACGTTTAGTGATGTGGATTCTTGAGTCAAACCGGCTGCCCCTAGTTCAAGAAAATCGCCAAATGTCAGATTGAAACTTTCAGAAAGATGGTTATTTATTTTTAGAATGTGACCATCTTGTGTTGCGAGAGAGCAGGCTCTTTCGAACAACATAGCTTCTCTTTGCGAAAGAGTCTTAAGTGTATGCAACGCTCGAATACTGTAGGAACCTGGTTGCTTTATTTCACCCGCAATTAATTTCCCCCAAATCGTTTGAAGTTCCTCAGAGGAAATGTTCTTTGTGATATCAAATACATTGTTGAGCCAATCTTCATCTACTGATTTGGCTGAGTCTTCTTTGGGCGGATTGACTTTGAGTTCATCAACGGCGATTTTCGCAATTTTCTCCCTGTATCCTTGCTCCTTTATCAGCCTGCCTGCATAGCAGGAAACGGCTCTATCGATTAATTGTTGGTCCCCTTCTATGCTCTTGGCTACAAGTTTGATTGTTGTGGTATCCACTTTTTGTTTTGCAGCAGAGAGGGAGCGAATCTCGGCTGCTTTAGATTCCAAGTATGCGACGGGAACATCAGCAGCTCCGGTAATTAAAGAGCCCAATGTTTTCCAGAGACTTTTTTTAATTTCTTTAGGAAGGGGTATGCCATCAATTTCGGTGGCAACATCTAGCAGTTGTTCTTCAGTGTCGTCTTCCATTTCTATTGGGCTAACGTCGAGGCCATACGTGTAGGCCGCGCTAATGGTCAAATTTTCAGTTATCGTAATTTTGTTTGGTTCGTAGTGAAAGAGGCGGGCATTTGCCGGGATTGTATGAGCCGACTTGTTAGTCGTTTTTGTTAATCAATTACCAGTGAGAAGCTCTTTACCCCGGATTCAACGATTATTTTCATGACGCAAATTAACAATAGATGTTTCCATCTATAGGGCTTATCTTTTAGAAAGGACTCAGGTGGATGAATGTAGCTTGTTATACTTTCTTTCCATGCCTTTTTTTGATTTTTGTCTAGGCTTTGGTAGTGCTTGTTAAAGTCAAAATCGACATTTTCTATATTGTGAACAAGTTGGTTTCTTAGCTTTGAAAACCATCGAATAAATTTACGATCTTCGTTATCGAGTAGATTTAATTCCTTCAGCATGACAATCTTCCCTAGTTCCGAATCTGAAAGCGGGATTCTTTTTACAAAAGTGTGCAATCTGTTTTCTTTTAGTACACGGACGATCAGTGTTGTTACGGCCGATTCAATGAGGGCGTGTGATTTAATCACGAAAGCCCAATCGTCATCCTCTGCGAAACGTTGTACGAATTTCGCGTTGGCTAACGTTTCATTTTTCAGTTCTTCGAAAGTCGTGTTGGGTTTTTTTTGTGTCATTTTTCAGACTAACAGTGTTTATATGTGTGCTTAAATTTGAGGGTTTATTAACGGGGGCGTTGATTTTTCACTTACAAACTGGGGCTTAGGTAGAAGCTGCAGTTTTGAGTTAGAGATTGCAAGGTGCAACTTGTCCGACGGGGAGCTGGTGCGATTTGGTAATGCTTTCGGTGTGTTGCGTTTGCTCAGGGGCGTAAAATGTGTGCGGGGTGGTTCGCTTATTGGGGAGTGTTGGCGAGGGGGCGGTTGGTACGGTGGGTGGGAGAAGCGTCTCGGGACGAGCCGCGCCACCTTGGGGTTGGTTTTCTTGTGCAGGTGCGTTCGGGGGCGAAACCTAAGGCGTATTTGAGTTGGGCTGGGGAGACGAAAAAGCCCGGATCGCGGGGGGCGATCCGGGCTTCCTCCTTCGCCGAGGCTTCGGCGGACAAGGTGTTGAATTGGGTGGTGGCGGACGAGGGGGTGCCGCGCGCAGCGACACGTTCGCTCGTCCTTCCGTTCGCTACATGGTGGCGGCTTGCTCGAGGATCTGGTACATGCGGGAGACC
>JBNKYI010000292.1:0-3819 GCA_050300815.1 Fibrobacterales bacterium | reverse complement strand
GTGTGTGTCGAAGGGAAAAATTGCAAGGTGAACGAACGCAAAGCCGCGGGAATTATCACGGGTGTTTCTGATTTTGACTTAGGATTGCCCGCATCGGGAATTGCGGTATGGCACGTTAACGAATGGATAATCAACCAGACATTGAATTATGGATATGTTAATGCTGAGCAAGGAAACTTGGGGGATGACTTTCACGGCTTATACCTGCTAGAAGCCGATGGTGTTCTGGGGTTGGGAGTTGGACTCAATACGGGTATTGGCGGTAAAACCTATGATTACGGCAGTGGTGCTGATCTTTTTCCCCACAGAATAAGTGGCAGCGATGAATGGACTTTTGAGCTCAAGGGAGCCGGATACGCATCAACACAAACGTGGAGCGGTGGATTTTCACAATTAGAAATTGAATTTGACGTAGATTCTGCGGCGCGTCTAGAAAAGACCTATAGCTCTTTAAAGGGCGATTCGGTGATTAATCTCGGTGCGAGAAGTATGTCGTTTAATGTGAGTTGGGGAGGAATACGCCCTGTTGATGGAGAATTTCCCGTCTATGCAGGACCCCTGTCTGGCCCCCAAGGCATGAGTCCGTTGGGTAAAGAATTGATTTTTTCAGATGCAGAAGGTCATGTGCGTTGGGTGGATTCACTGGGTCTAGACCGCGGGAGTTTAGAAGGCGAAATTCTGAGATCTGCTTTGCCAGACTCACATTCTTATCTATTAGACGATCCTCAGCTAACGAATAAGGATACGGTGAAGATCAAGTCGATCATCGAGAAAGACAATGTTAAATCGTTGGCGTACCAATCGGGTCGATGGGTTCTTTCTGGAGAAAACTATTGGTTAGAGTATCAATTAATTGCGGATAGCGCGAAGTTGAATCTGCTAGATTCGTTATCATTGACGGGCTTTCAAAGTTTGTCAATGGGCAGCTTCGCCGCAGTGGCCGATAATGAAAATCTAATTCTTAGAGATAGCCAATGGGTTGCTATCGGCAAGACAAAAGCAGAAATGCAAATTGTCGAATCAAATAATGGAGCTGTTTTTGTTCGCAGTGGGAAAGAAATCTTTGAGTATGGCTTGGATTCTTTAATCGCCATTCCCTATGAAAATTATAATGGGTTTAACGGTGCGATTCATCAAGGTGAAGTGAATTGGCAAATGGCGTTAAGTGATTTAAATCGAGATGATCAACTTGACCTGGTGCTATTGTCTGAAAAAGGCGAGGTGTTGGCCCTAAGTCCAGAGCTTCACCAAATTCTTTTTCACTATCAGTATCTTAAGTCTTCAACAACCCCAGAGTTGGCTCTGGGAGATTTGAATGGAGATGGTTATCCCGAAGTGGTTTTTAATGTCGACGGCGGCTTGCTGGCTTTAGACCACCAGGGAATACCTTTAAGTGGTTTTCCCTTTGCCTATCGCGAACAAAAGATCGCCGAAAGCATGCAAGATATTGGGCGTCAGGTATTTAAAACCTCAGCGCCATTAATTCTAGATATTAACGGAGATCAAAATCCTGAAATTTTAGTGGCCACCTCAATGGGGCAGCTTCATGGAATTACTCTTCAGGGTAAGGAATGGACCTCTCCCCTTTACCGTTTTCCTATCGGTTTTGGGGGCGCATATTTTGCAGAAGACTCGGCTAAAGCTCCTGTTTTAGCGACGGGTCGGCATCTCAGTGAACAAGGGATACGTCTTTTCATTCATTCTAGGGGTGAAATTTCAGCCTATGATTTTGATCAGGCCAATCAACAAGTCGCCTATTGGACTCAACCCGGTGGTAATTTGCGACGCCAGTATTTTTTAGACCCTAGCCTCTTGCCCAGTGAAGAAAGTGTTTTTCTGGCTGAGCGGATTGAAGAGTTGTACGTTTATCCCAATCCCGTAAAGTCAAAAATGGCGAACATTCATCTGCGCCTCGGTGCCGAAGCAAAAAAAGTTCAGTTTAAGGTATTTGATTTTTCAGGAGCTTTGGTCTTTAAGCACGAGGTAAAGGCTTTGCCTCAAGGGGGCACGCGTTTGCAAAACCTAGAATTGGGGAACTTGGGTTCGGGAACCTATCGCCTTTTTTGTGAAGTTGAATTTGCTTCGGGCAAAAAGAAGACGCGTTGGTTTCGACTGGCTGTTGTTCGCTAAGCTTTTTTGGAAAAACTTTCCTTAGGGGTTAAAGTTTTCCGAGAAATGAGCCGAAGGCACTTTTGATCCTAGGGAATGAACGTATTTTAATTTGAATAAGATGATTTGTTAAATCTTTTGTTTTCAATAGGATAGCTAAAATTCTTTAAGGGAAATTCCACTTGCAGATCGCAATTTCTCTCTGTTCTAGACTCTTTGATTGTGTTGGCACAAGCTTTGCATAATTGAGGAGAGGAGAATTTTATGCTTTTTAATCGTTCAATCATCGGACAGACTTCAATACCTGTAGCGGCTAAGGGTTTAGATGCTTATGCGCTGAGAGGACGAGCTCAGGCGAACAATATTGCGAATGTGACCACAGAAGGCTATCGTCGTATCGAAGTGAGTTTTGAAGAACAACTCAAGCAGGCTTTGGATAGCAAAAAGATCAACGGCGAAAGAACCCACAAAAATCATATGTTTTTAGGGCAGCCCGAGTTAGAGCAGATCAAGGCCGAGGGTTTTCGCGTTGAAGATCAAACCCTTTCGGGTGAAATTAATAATGTGGACATTGATATAGAAATGGCAAAACTGGCCGAGAATCAAATTCAGTTTGAATTTGGTGTCAAATTTATCAAGAGCCGAATGGAAGATATTTCAGCGGCGATTAAGTTGTCGGGAAGCTAGGGGGTAAATTGTGGCGATGACAGGAATGTTTACGGGGCTAAATATCAGCGCAACAGGTTTGCGCGCTCAAAGAGTGCGCCAAAATGTAATTGCCTCAAATTTGGCCAATGCCGAAACCACGCGAACCTCAGAGGGCGGGCCTTACAAGCGTCAATTTGTAGTCCTCGAAGCAGATCCTACCGAGAATAATCAAAGATTTATTTTTGGTCCTGAAAAGTTGCAGGGCGTTCGCACTCAGGGGGGACATATGGAAATCCCCGATGAAGAAAAAGAGATTGCTAGGGAGCATATCGGCTCGGGAGTTAAAGTTGCTGCAATTCAGCAAGATGAGTCAGATCCCCGCTTTGTGTACGACCCCAGTCATCCCGATGCCGATGAAAGAGGTTATGTGGCAATGCCCAATGTGAATGTCGTGCAAGAGATGACAGATATGATTACGGCGACTCGCGCTTATGAAGCAAATACGACGGCTTTTAACGCGACAAAATCGATGTTGATGAAGGCTCTTGAGCTGTAGGTAAACGATGAATGCTGTGCAATGGGAAAATCGACTCGCTGAATTCAAAAGTGTGGCAAGTCAAAAGGCTCCAAAGTCTTCTGCGGAGGAATGGGCAAAATTAATTGAGTCCAAGCGAGAAAATGTCTTGGGTTTAAAGTCGGCAAAAGTGCAACAAAAACAAAGTGTTGCGAAGTCTGAGGGTGTGAAGGTAGAGAATCGTTGGGCAATGCAGGGTTATATAAAGAGTAAAGGTGAACTAGATTTTAATACAGATTTTTCGAAAAAAGCCGATAATCAAAAGAGGATTCTGGGCAATTACCTAGACTTGGTGGTTTAATATGGACAATATCAGCGGCATTCAAGGGCTCGGCCCTCTCGAAGAAGGAGTCAAAAAAAAGGTCCAGGGTAAAGACCCTCAGGGCATTTCTTTTGATCAGACCCTACAGGGTTTTCTCAAAGACGTTAACGAATTGCAATTAAATGCCGACGAGTCTATTCAAAAAATGGTCGCAGGTGAAATTAAA
>JBNKYI010000291.1:0-3820 GCA_050300815.1 Fibrobacterales bacterium | reverse complement strand
CGCAACAATTTGGAGAAATAGAAACTTCGCAGTCGGTAAAAGCGTAAAGACCCGCCATCGCTTTATGGGGATCTGTACCTGGGTGCAAATGAACGATAATATCCACATTGCGAGCGGTGTTATCTTCGACTTTCTTTATTTTTATTTTGCCCTTGTCATTGGCCGTCACAATCGAATCCATCAATGACGTCGTGGTCACTCCAAAAGGAATTTCTTTGATTGAAAGCGTTTTTTTATCTTCAACTTCAATCACTGCCCTTACCTTGATTTTTCCGCCGCGTTCGCCCCGATTGTAATTGCTGACATCGGCAATTCCCCCTCCCAAAAAATCGGGATAGAGTTCAAACTTTTTGCCTTTGTAGTGGGCTATACAAGCTTCAACCAGCTCTTTGGGATTGTGGGGTAAAATTTTAGTCGAAAGACCCACCGCAATGCCCTCAACCCCTAAGGCCAACAATAAAGGAAACTTCACTGGCAAAAAGATGGGTTCATCATTGCGTCCGTCATATGAAGCAACCCAATTTGTGGTTTCTGGGTTAAAAACAACTTCTAGAGCAAAAGGAGTTAACCTCGCTTCGATATAACGAGCCGCGGCTGCACTGTCTCCTGTAAGCGGATTACCCCAGTTTCCTTGCATATCTATCAACAGGTTCTTTTGCCCCAAATTCACTAAAGCATCGCCAATTGAAGCATCGCCATGAGGATGATACTGCATGGTATGACCGATCAGATTTGCCACCTTGTGATAACGGCCATCGTGTTTTTCAAACATCGAGTGCAAAATGCGGCGCTGCACGGGTTTAAGCCCATCTTGATAATAGGGAACCGCACGATCGAGAATCACATAAGACGCATATTCGAGAAAATAGTTGCGGTACATTCCATCTAGACGTTTTGAATCTAGTTCAGGATTTTCTTCGGATGGTTTTTCCACCTCATCACTCATTAAGCTACCTCTTCTTCAATCACCATATTGTCCATAATAAAGACTTGGCGGTCTGGGGTATTTTTCCCCATATAATACTCCATCAACTTGCGCACCGAACCCTCAGGAGGTAAAATAACGGGCTCAAGTCGAATTTCATCATCAGAAATAAAAACTTCGAATTCGTCAGGTGATATTTCGCCTAATCCTTTAAAGCGAGTAATCTCAGCCTTTTTACCCAATTTTTCTAGGGCATTAAGACGTTCTTCTTCACTATAGCAATAAAAGGTTTGCTTCTTATCTCTCACCCTAAAGAGGGGCGTTTGCAAGATATAAAGATGCCCCTGCTCAATAATTTCTGGAAAAAACTGCAAAAAAAACGTCAATAATAAAAGCCGAATGTGCATGCCATCGACGTCGGCATCTGTCGCAATGATCACTTTTTTATAGCGCAACCCATCCATCCCATCTTCAATGTTAAGGGCGTGTTGCAAAAGATTAAATTCTTCGTTTTCATAAACCACTTTTTTGGTTAACCCAAAGGTGTTGAGTGGCTTTCCCTTAAGGCTAAATACCGCCTGAGTCTTGGGATTACGGGCTTTGGTGATAGAACCCGAAGCCGAATCTCCTTCGGTAATAAAGATGGCGGTTTCGTTAGATTCTTCAGCCTTATCTCCAAAGTGAAATTTACAGTCTCTTAATTTTTTGTTGTGAATATTCGCTTTTTTGGCTCGTTCATTGGCTAGTTTTTTTATGCCCGCAATCTCTTTACGCTCGCGCTCTGACTGCTGAATTCGCTTTAAAATGGCTTGTGCCGTTTCGGGATTTTTATGCAAGTAATTGTCGAGAGGCCCACAGATATTTTCCATCATCCAAGTGCGCAACTTAGGCCCATCAGGAGCGGTCTCTAACGAACCTAATTTATTTTTGGTTTGCGACTCAAACACGGGTTCTTGAATGCGCACTGAAATGGCCGCCACAATACTCGCTCTTATATCCGTTGCTTCAAAATTTTTCTTGAAATGATCTCGAATCGTCTTTACCACTGCTTCGCGAAATCCCAACTGGTGAGTTCCTCCGTCTGTGGTGTGCTGGCCGTTTACAAAAGAAAAATAGTGTTCGCCATATTGACTGCCATGCGTAAAGGCCATCTCAATATCTTGGCCCGTTAAATGAACAATAGGATAGCGAATGTTTTCCAAATCCACATGCCGAGAGAGCAAGTCTAACAAACCGTTATTCGACTTGTAGTTTTTACCGTTGAATATCATGGTTAGACCGGGATTTAGATAAGCGTAATTCCACATCCGCTCTTCGACTAGGTCATTGCGATAGCGATAACCTTTAAAGATGTTTTCGTCGGCTTCATATTCAACAAAGGTGCCATTAGGTTCTGAGGTCGAAATGATTTTCTCTTCTCTAACAATTTCGCCCTTGCTGAATTCAACCTCTTTGCACTCGCCCTCGCGATAAGAGCAAACCTTAAAATAAGTTGAAAGGGCGTTGACCGCTTTGGTTCCCACCCCGTTTAACCCTACGGACTTTTGAAAAGCCGCCGAGTCGTACTTTCCCCCCGTGTTAATCTTCGAAACACAATCGACGACCTTGCCCAGAGGAATTCCTCGGCCGTAATCTCTGATGCGCACCCGGCGCCCATCAATGTGTATTTCGATCTTTTTGCCAATGCCCATGACAAATTCATCAATCGAATTGTCAATAATTTCTTTAAGTAAAATGTAAATGCCGTCATCAGGTGCAGAGCCATCTCCTAATTTGCCGATGTACATGCCCGGGCGGCGACGTATGTGTTCGTTCCACTCTAAAGAGCGAATTGCGGATTCATTATATTCTTGTGCGATGGGGAACCTCCTACTGCACATTTGAATAGGGTCTAGAAAACCAACAATATATTCAGTGCAAAGGCTTCTCGCAAGACTTGCCAAAAATTCATTACTTTTAAAGTGTGAATTTCGAAGAACTCAAAATATATCGCGATTATAAAATCCAACTCAACCCCGATGTTGAACTGACGGGAAACACTCCCCGTCGCAGTACGGCCGAGGATTTGCTTAATCACTATTCAAACATTCTGATTGATGGCTTTGGCACCCTATACCGTCACGATCAAGTTTATCCTGACGCCATTGAATTTCTCGCCAAATGCCGCGAGCGACAAAAAGAAATTCGTTTGGTGACCAATACCGCCAGTCAAGACGCCCGCTCGTTGGCTCATCAACTACAAGAAAAGGGCTTAGAAATTCACCCTCACGAGGTGATTTCTTCGGGAGCTCTTTTACCCGATTTGATGAAAACCCCCGCCATGGCAAACTTTCGTCAGTGTTTTCACTTAGGCAAAGACTCAGCTCTTCCCTTACTCTCAGCGGCAGGACTCGTCCCCACAGAAGATCCTGAACAGCCTGTGGTTGTGCTTAGCAGCTTCTTTTCTAATCCTAAAAAAATGGACGAATTGATGGAAAAGGCTAAAGAAATTTTGCGTCGCCCAAAAGCACTATTAATTTTGATGAATCCCGACGCCTATGCCCCTCGATCAGAAACTGAAAAAATTCCCGTTTCGGGATATTACGCTCGAATTCTTGTCAAAAACACCCGTTGTCGCCTCATTGTACTCGGCAAACCCTTCCCTCTCATTTTCACCAAGGCCTTACACACCTTGGTTCCCTATCTGGCGGCCAGCGTCATGATAGGAGATACCGTAGGAACCGATATTTTGGGAGCGGCACACAGTGGAATATCTACGGCTTTGCTGTTGCGTGGTAACACCATCGAAGAAGAAATGCGCGAGGATTTCTACCAATTGGGCGTTAATCCGACTTACATTCTTGAGAGTTTACAAACTGGCCCCTAGAAGACAAAATGCGGCTGCCCGATTTGATC
>JBNKYI010000290.1:0-3824 GCA_050300815.1 Fibrobacterales bacterium | reverse complement strand
GCTCAAGTTTAAAAACCTCGACTTTAACTTTGCCTTTAAAGACGGTTTAAATTTGAGCTGCGAGATGGCGGGCATGCAACTCGATGTGGTCAATGCCGAGTTTGTTAAGCGCATCAACAATAAGCGCACCTATGGTTTTTTTGCCGACCGCATGCAGATCACGGCCAGCAACCCGGTGATGTATAGTTTTGTAGGGGCCGATCGCCCGGTCTGGTTTGCCTTTGACCATTTTCAATGGTACGATTGGACTAAGGTCAAATTTGACTTTAAACTGGGCCCCACCAACGCCTGGAAGAAATTGCGCGATTTTCACCTTGAGCCCTTTAACCTCAAGATCTATGCCGACCCCGATTTTAGCACGATCTTTGCCCCCAATTGGGCCGACCGCGGCTTTGGCTTTAACAACGTGCGCATCGGCACGGGCGAGATGTTTGGCAACGCCAAAATCCCCACGGGCTTTAGCGTGCTCTTTAACGGTCGCAAACCCTATATTCACCCGCGCATGGCCAGCAAGCTGACTATTCCATTGCCCAAGATCAATATTTCACCGGGCATGAAGGCCAGCGGCCTGATCGAATGGGAATATAAACGGGCGGGTGCTGGGGCAGGCGCCGCGGCAACAACGGCCTCTAGCTCTTCTTCAAATTCATCGAGCTCATCAAGCGGGGGCGAAAGCACTTGGAGTCTGCGGGTCAAAGGGCAGGCGAGCATCAAAGACCTCGTCGAAAAGGCCTCGATTGATATCGCTTTAGTCAAGCCCGATAAGATCAATGTCACGGGCATCGAACACGGCATTTTGATTGTGCAATTGTCGGGCTCGGCCCGCATTCCGCTGGGCACCACGGGGCTTTATATCACGGGCTTCTCAGGGGGCATCTACGACGGCTATGGTCAGCCCCGTTTGGCCGAAAACTGCAAAGTGGGCAACTTGCCGCCGGGGCTAAAAGGCGAGGCTTCGATCTTTATCGAAGACCAGAGCGGCGAAACCCTCAAGGGTGAAATCGGCGTGTGGATGCAGCTCAATAAAATGAATTTTGGCGTCGACGGCACCGCGAAGCTGATCAAAGTGGTCGATGCCTCTTTGTGCGCGGCTCTGAGCAACGGTGTTTTTAGAGCCAAAGCCAGTGCCGAGCTCAATGCGGGGCTCTTTGTGCGCGGCGACTTTCAGGTCGATATCTGGAGTGAGCGCGGCCACAAAAATATCGCGGGTTTTGCCCGGGCCTCAGTGGGGCTCAAAAAAGGCGCCTTTATCAAAAAATGGTGGCTTAAAGTGCCTCACAAAAGTGTCACCTTGGGCAGTGTCGACACCAAGTTCGGTCGCTTTCAAAACGGCTCAAATGGCTTTACCGCCGGCATCCGCTTTTGGGGAAGAACCTGGGGTGTGGGCTTTATCAACGGGGGCTTTAAAGTGGGCAACACGGCCAAATACAAACTGGCTTCGCCCCCAGCGGCCTTGCTCGACCTCTCAGCGCTTGCGCCTGCGAAGGTTTATACGATTGCGAATGGGCCTCTGGTTTATGGGGCGGGTTCGAGCAGCTCAAATAGTTCAAGCAGCTCTTCTTCGAGTTCGTCAATGACAGTCGATCTCTCGGTGCAGTCAGACATTACCTTTAACATTTCGACCACTAAAGCCAATGTCGATCTCAAATTTGTGCTCGAATACACGGGCTTGGTCGATCAGAGTAAGCAACCCTTGGCCGATCTCAGTCGTTCTTGCCAAGACCTGCCCACTTTGAGTTACGCCAACAAAGAAGCGCGTCTCAACACCGTGGCCGATCCTGTTTTGTGCTTGCTCGAAGACGGGCAACTGAGCATCACCTTTAGACACCACCCTCAAAATATCCCCTTGTCAGTTACAGGGTTAAAACTTTCGGTTTATACCTCTGACCCGAGCGATCTCGAAGGCTTAGGAATCTCGGCAGATGTGCAACAGGTGCCCGTGTTGCCTGCGATCACTAGCGTTTCTGTGGTGACCCCGGCCGATGTTGGCCTCGATAATTATCATATTGAAGTGCAATTTGCGACCATGCCCGTGGGCTTTAACTTTAGCCAAGATTTAAAACCCGCCGAATTGTCGAGTTTTGTCACCGCGATTCAAGCAAACAACTTAGGGGTGTTTTATGAGCCAGTCTTCTTTTTGAAACCCCATCTCACTCCGACGGTTTCGGGTATTGGCGCGGTGACCGACGAGCAATTGGCGGCCCTCGATGCCGAGTTTAGCAACGGGGCCTATTACACCGATATCAACGGCGTTTTTGAAGGGCAAAGTTCGAGCTCAGCAGCGGTCGAGGCCGATCTCGCCGAAAATCAATTGCTCGTTTTTGACAATGATATCGCCAACAGTCTCATCGATGTGGGCAATGCCGATAACAGCTTGATCGAAATTCCCAATGGGGTGTTTAAGAGCCCTGAGGGGGTATCGGGCTGTGAGTCTCGCTCGCAAAGCCGCAGTCGTTTTTATTCGCTGACCGAATTTTGCACCGTAAACGGCTCGAAACTCGATTGTGAATTAAAGAACACCAGTGGCTTGCAACCCGGTGCCTATGAGTTGCACATGGGTTGGCGAGTGATCGATTTTAGCAAGGTCGTTGTCGATCCCAATTTGGGCGTCGCCGAAGCTGAGGCTCAAATTTTAGGCCACACTTCGGTCAGTGAGATTGGTTCGAGTTTTGGTTTAGGCTATAAAGACGCCAATGGCGATCCGCAAGCCTTTCGCTTGAATTTGCCCCCAGCGGCAAATCGCGTTGTCAAAGCCGAAAATTTTGAAGTGATCAGTTCGAGCTGGACCCAAAACTGGTTTGCCCAAGATGAGTCTCGCAAAATCTGGGTGCACTGGCAAGATCCCAACTATTGCATTAGCGAAGTGGCGGGCTATCAACTCACTTGGGTGCCTGTGATTTCTCAAAACGCGACCGCGACCCTGAGTGCCGAAGCTCAACAAATTATCAATAACTATTCAGGCACCAAAGTGGTCAAGGGCCTCACTTCGACCCAGGTCGAAATTCCTAAAACCTTGTATAGCACCGCCAGCACCGAAACCAACCCCGAATACGCTTGGGCTTCGGTAGGCCTTTGCGATCAAGGGGGAGTAAACCCCACGACAGCGGGCGAGGGGCTTTTGGCCGCAAGCCGCGCCAACCCCGATGGAAGTTTGAGCAGTTCGAGCAGTTTAGGGTCAAACACCTATCTCGACCCCGCTCATTTGACAGAGGTTCAACCCGTAGATCTCGGCTCGCAGATTGGCGTCGTTGCCGATTGCAAAGCCAAAACTCTCGATCCTCAAACCGAGGCCTATCTCGAAATCATGAAGCCGAGCACCCAGTGGAAGTTTTCGATTGAGCCCGTTAAACGCGAAAAAGTGCTCAATTATGTGACGGGCAAATACTTTACCCGCTATCAAAACTTTGATCGAGCGGTGGGGGCTTCGCTCGCTCTCGAATCGGCGCCTATCACTTTAGGGGTCGATCAAGGGGCGGCAAATGCGCCCAGCTACGCGTTGACGCCCCGCAAAGTAGTGAGTGTAGACGAGGTCGTGGCTTATCAACAAATGTCTTCGAGCAGTGAAGTGCTCAAGGTGCCTCTCAACCAAAAAGGCGAGGTCTTTCTCGAGGTCAAACTCGACGGCACCGACCCCAACAGCTTGCAAGGAGCGGCGCGCTATGGCGATATTCAAACCCAATTTTTCAAAAAAGACGGTTTGGATATTCTCGCTGTGCAAGGCTACAGTTCACCTTCTTCGTCTGCCCAGGGCAGCTCGTCGAGTGCGATCAAAAGTGCGGCCGAATTGGGCTTGCCCATGGTTTATACCGAAAATTCACTTGTAG
>JBNKYI010000289.1:0-3825 GCA_050300815.1 Fibrobacterales bacterium | reverse complement strand
AATCAGTGTACCGTTCTTAGATATAACAATGAGGTCTTTATCTTCTTCAGCGGCAAGTACCGTCACAGCAGATCCCGTCTTGTCGGTGACCATAATGTTTCTGATTCCTTTGCCCCCGCGATTGGTCACTCGATACTCTTCGATTTCAGAACGTTTGCCGTAACCATTTTCGGTAAGCGTCAAAATTTTCGTTCCTTCTTGCAGAGAAATCAAACCGATGATGAAGTCGTTTTCAGCAAGATTCATCCCTTTGACCCCACGGGTTCCGCGACCGGTGCTTCTAAAAGCATCAGGAGGAAAGACAATGGCTTGCCCCTTATTAGAAGCCATCAGCAAATTGGTTTTTTCGTCGGTCTTGATGACCGTGACCAAAGAGTCTCCTTCATCAATATTCATGGCAATAATCCCCCCCCGTCGAGGACGAGAAAAAAGAGCCAAATTCATTTTGTTGATAATTCCCTTGCGCGTAGCCATAACAACGAACTCGTCGTTAACAAACTCTCGAACAGGCACGATGGCACTCACCTCTTCACCCGCTTCAAGGGCTAACAAATTGACAATGGCTTTGCCTCGGCTTTGGCGACCCGATTCAGGAATCGTGTAAACTTTCATCCAATGAGCGCGTCCCAAATTAGTAAAGACCAACAGGTAGCTTTTATTTGTGGCGACAAAGACTGACTTCACAAAATCTTCTTCTTTGAGATTGCCACTGTTAACCCCTACTCCACCGCGCCCTTGTGAGCGATACGTGTCTAGAGAAACTCGTTTGATATAACCCGTATTTGACAATGAAATCACCATCTGATCATCGGGAATCATATCTTCATATTCGATATCATCGGCAGCTTCTTCAATGGCCGTGCGACGATTATCACCATACTTTGCATTCACCTCATCGAGAGCGTCAACAACGATTTTCATTCGGCGATCTTTATGAGCCAATATGTCTTTAAGATCGGTAATCAGCACCACCAATTCTTGATATTCATTTTCAATTTTATTGATATCAAGAGCCGTCAGCTGACCCAATCTCATGCTCACAATGGCGTCAGATTGCTTTTCAGAAAGCTCAAATTTCGCTTCGAGGTTTGCCTTGGCCGTCGCCTGATCTGAAGAAGCGCGAATAATACGTACCACCTCTTCGATATTGGCTTGAGCTATGCGTAAACCTTCGAGAATATGCGCTCTCGCCTCGGCCTTATTTAATTCAAATTGAGTGCGACGCACCACAATTTCATGTCGGTGTTCAACATAATAATGAATCAACTCTCTCAAGGTCAATAGTTTAGGCTGTTTACCTACTAGCGCTAAGTTGTAAATACTAAACGTATCTTGTAATTGAGTGTATTTAAAAAGCTGATTGAGGATCACATCAGAGATCACATCTTTGCGCAACTCTATGATCATGCGCATGCCCTTGCGATCTGACTCATCTCTGAGATCAGTGATTCCCTCAATACGTTTATCTTTGATTAACCCCGCAATTTTTTCAAGCAAATTGGCTTTATTCACCTGATAGGGCAACTCTGTAACCACAATACGTTCTTTGCCATTCGCCATTGTTTCAATGTGGGTTTTCGAACGCACCAAAACCTTGCCGCGACCCGTTAAATAAGCCGAACGAATGCCCGCGCGACCGTGAATAATTCCTCCGGTAGGAAAGTCAGGACCGCTAACATACTCTAACAAATCGTCATCTGTAATTTCTGGATTTTCGACAAATGCTTTAATTGCGTTGATCACCTCACGTAAATTGTGAGGTGCCATACTGGTTGCCATCCCTACGGCAATCCCTGTTGAACCATTGACCAAAAGATTAGGAAAGGCCGAAGGAATCACTTCAGGCTCACTCTCTGTCTCATCGTAGTTCGCTCTAAAATTGACGGTCTCTTTATCGAGATCTTGCAACATCATATCTGCAAAGCGAGACATCCGTGCTTCGGTATAACGCATTGCCGCCGGCGAATCCCCATCGACAGAACCAAAGTTGCCTTGACCATCGACAAGAGGATAACGCAGCGAAAAGTCTTGAGCCATTCGCACCAGAGTGTCATAAACCGCCGAATCACCGTGTGGATGGTACTTACCAATCACATCCCCTACGATACGAGCAGACTTTTTGTAAGGTTTGCCCGGGTAAACGCCAAGATCGTGCATACCATACAATACCCGGCGGTGAACAGGCTTAAGCCCATCGCGCACATCGGGTAACGCTCTTGATACGATAACACTCATAGAGTATTTGAGATAAGACTCTTTCATACTCTCTTCGATATAAGTCGAGTTAATCTGTTCTGACATAGATCATCCTTTATCTATTCCACAGTCAACACAGACCCTGGTTTTGTCTCTAAACCATAGTGAGTCTGATCGATCTGTAATGGCACTATGGTGGTATAACCCCGATGGTGCCAAAAGTCGTCGGTTGGGTCTTCAAAGCGCTCTGCATCCTTCCCCCCAGTAAGGGTGTAGGCGCCATTTTTTTTTGAATAGGTGTCTGTATACATCACAGACCCCATAGTGCAGAATCGAGTCTTCTCAAGAGAATAATCTTCTGCCGAGGGAAAATTCACATTCCAGTAAATGCCTGGAATTAATTTCAAATAAACTTTTTGTGCAAAGAACTCGTCGAGCCATCGACGCACGGCACTTTCACTTTGTGCGCCCCATTCTTCGATCGAAAGAGCCACCGAAGGAACGTCCCACAGTGCAGATTCTCGGGCCGCGGCTACTGTTCCTGAATAAATCACTGCTACACCGAGGTTCAATCCCAGATTAACGCCAGCAAAAGTTAGATCAATCGGTTCGTCAATGAGTTCATTGAGAGCCAATTTGACACAATCTGCGGGCGTTCCGTCAATTTGGTAGGCTTCTCCGGGCCAGCCCTCAACTCTTTGCACCTGCAGTGGTTTTAAAAAAGTAAACGCCTGCGATACCCCACTCTGCTCTCTCGCCGGAGCACAGCAAAAGACCCGACCATAATCGGCTAAAATTCGGGCTAAGGCTTTAAGAGACGGAGATTGAATGCCGTCGTCATTGGCGATTAAAAAATTCATGATTTCAGGGGGTGTCCGCAGGGCTGTACATCGCTGTGAAATTTAACTTGTTAATGGGTTTTCTTCAATTTATAGTGGGGATTCCTCTCTGCGAAAGACAGGTTCTTTTTTATTTTTGGCGACCGACGCGAATTTTTGTGAAAAAGGCTTTGTTTTGAGCATTCAGACCCCCAAGGGAACCCGCGATTTTTACCCTGAATATCAGGGAATTCAAAACTATCTCTTCGACAGATGGAAACAAGCCTGCCTGCTGTGCGGATATCAAGAGTATGAGGGGCCGATGTTTGAGCACCTAGAACTTTACACAGGAAAATCAGGAGCAGAAATTGTCGAACAGCTCTATCATTTCGAGGATAAGGGAGGGAGGGCTCTCGCTCTGCGGCCCGAGATGACGCCCACTTTGGCCCGCATGGTCAACCAAAAAGGACCCGCCTTGCGCAAGCCCTGCAAATGGTTTTCAATACCTCGTCTCTTTCGCTACGAGAGAGCTCAAAAGGGGCGTCTGCGCGAATTCTTTCAACTCAATATGGACATCATGGGTTGCGAAGGTATAGAAGGAGAGATCGACCTTTTACTCGCTATTGTGCGCATGCTTCGCTCTTTTGGCCTCACAGCAGATGATTTTCAAGTCGGCATCAGTTCGCGGGCGCTACTTGCGGCAATTTTAGAACAGCGCCAAGTCGGCAATGCGGCAGGAGTCTACAGCGCGCTCGACAAGCAGGCCAAAATTTCGCCTGAAGCTTTTGCCACTCTTCTTAGATCGGAAGAG
>JBNKYI010000288.1:0-3834 GCA_050300815.1 Fibrobacterales bacterium | reverse complement strand
TTCTGTCGCTATCTTCCTCGTAATCACCACTCAGACCTTAACCACTATTGGATGGAAATATTCTGAAGGGAGTGAAGGATCTACCGACCTTGTCTTTCTTCTCGTCATCGCCTTTTACACATTGATCTTTAGGCGCAAATGGCATTTTATTCTCATTTCGCTCGTCGTGTTAAATCTCATTGTTCTAGTCACTCTTGATTGGACTCATCGCGAATGGCTTGTCTTTTATGACACAAACATGGATCGACACATCGACTATATCATGACCCTCGCCTTAACCGCTGCTTGTATGATCGTGACCATGATTCAAGCCAAAAAAGCTTATGAAGTTGAAACTCTCAAAGTCACTCATATTAACCGAAAATTAATCGAGAAGCAACACGCTCTCGTCAAAGCAAAAGAACAAGCAGAGGCCGGCGTGCGCTCTAAATCTGAATTTTTATCCGTAATGTCTCACGAGATGCGCACCCCTCTGAATGCGATCATAGGCAACACCGATTACATTCTTATGGGAGATCTCCCTCCTGATTTGAAACCTGTCTTGCAGGCCATTCAATTTTCGGCCCATGGCCTGCACTCTCTCGTCAACGACATTCTTGACTTCAGTAAAATTGAGGCGGGAAAGCTTCAACTCAATAAAAACCCCACCGACCTTTATGAGGTCTGCAGGCAAACGCTGGCCACTCTTAAACACATTGCCGATGAAAAAATGCTCGAATTGCGAACTCATTTTGATCCCCAGTGGAAGGGTCTCGTTTTAGTTGACCCTGTGCGACTCAATCAGATATTGGTCAATTTATTAGGCAACGCATTGAAGTTTACCGACCAAGGGTATGTCGAGCTCAAAGTCGAGCGGATCAGCGAATCAAACGATCACATTGAGCTTCGTTTCTCAGTCATTGATACAGGATCCGGCATTCTCCCCGAAGATCAATCCAAAATTTTTGAACGCTTCACACAAGCCTCATCAAACAACACCCGCAAGCACGGAGGAACAGGGCTGGGATTAGCCATCACCCGGTATTTGCTCAAGATTTTCAACACCCAAATTCACCTCAAAAGCGAATGGGGAAAAGGAAGCTGTTTTTGGTTTGATCTCAAACTGGAAAAAGCCATCGGTGTCGAACTTCATTCGCTACAAGCGCAAAAGAATTACTCTTTCAAAAAAGATCAAAAAGTCTTACTCGTCGAAGACAACCCGATTAATGCCAATGTGGCCACTCGTTTTTTAGAAAAGTGGGGACTTCACGTTAGCCATGCCACCGATGGACAAGAAGCGGTCAATAAAGTGGCCAAAGAACACTTTGATCTTATCTTAATGGATCTTCAAATGCCATTGATGGATGGTTTTACCGCTACCGAAAAGATTCGTGTATTAGGTGAAAAGTGGAAATCACTACCCATTCTCGCCCTCTCGGCCTCGGCCCAAATCGAAGACCACCAAGCAGCAACTCAAGCCGGTATGAATGGTTTTATCACAAAACCTTTTAAGATGGCAGAATTCCACAAAGCCTTAGAGCCTTATTTAACTCAAGAAAATCCCGACGATCTCTAAATTCCCTTGCGCCCGTACTTCGAACAGATGGGGCATTCTTCTGATTGATGCCCTCTTGCGGGGCAATACTCTCGACCGAAATAAATAATTTGCAAATGCAGCTTGTTCCAAGACTCCCGAGGAAATAAACGTTTTAAATCCTTTTCGGTCTGTTCCACATTTTTTCCGTTGCTAAGCTTCCAGCGATAAGCTAACCGATGAATGTGAGTATCCACCGGAAAGGCCGGCACGCCAAAAGCTTGTGACATCACCACAGAGGCCGTTTTATGACCCACTCCCGGCAAAGCCTCTAAAGCCACAAAGTCTTTAGGAACCACACCTTCGTAATCGCGCACCAATATTTCAGACAAACCTTTGATTGCTTTTGACTTTGAAGGACTCAAACCGCAGGGCTTAATAATTTCCCGAATCTTTTCTACCTCTTGCTTTGCCATATCAAAGGGATTATCGGCTAGCTTAAAAAGTGCTGGCGTCACCGTATTCACCCTAGCATCAGTACACTGGGCCGAAAGTAAAACAGCAACTAGTAACGTATAAGCATCGCGATGTTCAAGTGGAATAGGTGTTGTGGGATATAACTCATCGAGAATGCGGTGAATGTCCGCGACAATTTCATTTTTTTTCATAGTAATTATTGGACATCTCTAAAAATTATTTTGTTTCAATTTAATTTAATTAAAAACACACTTTCTCTATTTGTCTCAGAAGCAACTATCTTAAACGTATGTGGCGAGATTTTTCAGGCAATCCCATCTCTTCTCTCGAAGAATTTGTTCGGCAGCACGTATTGCGCTTTCGACAACAAGGCATTGAGACCCATGTCTGGATCGGAAGTGATTCTCAAGTCAAAGGAGAATTGACCGATTTCTGTACTGTTGTTTTCTTAAGGCACCCCAAAAAAGGCGGGCGCCTTTTTTATTTTAAAGAGCGGGTTTATTCTGCTCTTCCAATGGAGCAACGGCTTATCAAAGAAACCGATGATAGCATCGCCGTTGCTCGCACTCTTGAGCATATGTTAAAAATGTTAGATGTGCCCTTTGAGGTGCATGCGGATATCAATCCCGATAAAAACTTCCCCTCTTCGCAGTGTTATGCCTATGCCAAAGGTTACACTCAAGGAATGGGATATGTCTTTAAGTCAAAACCCGAATCTTATGCCTCGACCCAAGCCGCAGATTATATCGTTCATCGAGGTTAGTCGAAATTGATCATGTAATCAACCTCGAAAATCGTGTGTCATTAGGTTTCAAATTTGGCGCGAGGGCGTACTCTGATGAGATAATTTTCGACACCAAAATCCTTTACGCTCCCCTTGATAAATCGTATTTGGTCTGGAATGAAAATTTCGTCTTCTTCTTTAATCCAAATCATGGCACGGCGGTGAAAAACCGTGTCATAACCAACAACGGTAGGAAGCCCCGCTGCCGAAAATTCTTCTCTGAACTGATTCGTCCACCCCACAAATTCTTCACCCCACAAATCCACCAATAGTTGCTTTCTATTGTTGATTTCTAAACGATTCCAATGGATCTGGGTCGAATTCCATCCCAGATTGGCAAAAGAAAGTACAGCCGCCATCCAGTGATAAAACTTTGCTTTATTGTTATAACCCAGAGCTTCAACATCTAGCTCATCAAAAAGAATGGGCCATTTTCGACTCCACTCTAAAGCCAAAGGGCCCTCGATAAAATCTTTTTCATATCGGGGGGGATATGCATACGAAAATTCTTTAACAAAAAATTTGGGTTGATAACTCGGCTTTTCTTGCCAGGCAAACGACTTGAGTTCACTTTTTATTTCTGGCTTACCCGAATTTGGATCCCACTTGTCAAAGACAACCAAATCTCTACGCAACTGCTTTTCTCCGGCAGTGCTAAAATGAACGACCCAAATCTGTTCTGTGGTTTTGGGCAATATCGTACCCACACCCCATTCGGGTCGTTTTGGATGTAATACTTTGTCACCGGGTTGATAGGACATAATGGCAAATGTAGTTAAGGTTAACGCTCCGCTCCAGCCTTTCTCCGGTGAGAAAGCTAAAAGGTATTGATTAACGTGAAACCCGCAACACCTGTTTCTGACCAGACGTTATTTGCGTTTGCTTTAAATCTCATTCCTAAAAACACGTTAAAAGAAACATAATCGTTCGCTTTAACAGACGTTCCCAAAATGGTCCAGCGGTTCTCGTTATAAGTTTCTCTAAAATCAGTAAAATAGTCTCCAAACTTTTTCGTATCGAGCAGCATCTCATCATTTGTATAAAGCTTTAACCAAGGCAG
>JBNKYI010000287.1:0-3855 GCA_050300815.1 Fibrobacterales bacterium | reverse complement strand
CAACATGTAGAAGGAGGGCGTCAAGCCAGCGACTCCGGCAAAAGAGAGTTGCCCGTAGATTTGTATGAGATCAGAAATGTCTGTGCCATCTGTGTTACCTGTAGGCATAGGCACATTGTTGCGCAAGAGCTTGCCCAAACTCCAAAGGGTCAGAGAGAGGCAGAGCATTCCAAAGGCGAGACCGCCTTTGCGACGACTGAGGCGCAAAGAGAGAAAGGCCAACAAAAAGGTGAGTATGGCCGAAAAAAGATTGAAGACAAAAGAAACGCTCAACTCCATAGAACAATTTTAGCTAACGCTGAAAAATTCAGGGGAATTTATAGGAATTACGGGCGTGACTTTGGCCTTTTGTATATTTGCGACCGTTTAACACAGACAGAGTTTACATGAAAAAATGGTTGTTTTTGGGCTGGATCTTGACGGGCTGTATTTTTACAGAGAATTCGGGATCGGGCGACAAGTGGCTCAATGAGTTGGGGATTGACTCTCAGCAAAAAGTAAAGAGTTTAAAAATCGAAAATTTTAATGTTGGCGTTGCCCATTCTCGTGAGTGGGCTCCCCGCAGTGGTCGAGCTGCCGACACGGTTTTTTATCAAGCGGAATATTCTATCGGCCGCAACTTGCAAAATCGTCTTTTGTTGGGAACACAAGCCTTTGAAAATGATCCCGATTCTATAAGCTATGAACTTCAATTGCATTTCGATGTTTCGGATTCTTTAAATCAGGGAACCAAAGCGGTCAGAGATTCTCTTTATCATGATCCCGACAAAATTAAAGGCACTCTAGAACTCACGGTTTCTCCGAACTTTTATGGCAGTACTTATAACAATTCGTTAACGCCTCCCGATGAACTCAGCTTTGAAATTGAATGGCTTTTAACCACTTGGGCTCCACTGCGTCCTGATCTTGTTGGTGATCAGCGTTCTGCCGTAGATAGTTTGTTGTATGATTACGATTATTGGCAAAAAATTTTGGCTGGAGAGACTGAGGTCGCTGCTCGCGGAACACTGATCGAATCGGTCGAGCGAATTGCGGCAGTGTCGAAGGATACCCTTAACGGAATTGAAGTTTTAGACACTTTACGGACTTATTTTGAAATTCATTTTTCAAAAGAACTCGAAGAGGCGCTCGTTGCTCACCGCGATGAATTTATGAGTTTATCGATGAAGGTTCGCGCTCAAAGAACGGGTGCTCCGCTTTATGTGGCCTCTCCCGACATTTCTTCGTTTAGACCCCAATTGGTGGTCAAAGAAAAGGTTAACCTACCTGCGGTCTTTGCGGCATTTCAAGGCAGTGCTGATGCCCAAGAGGGCACTGTTTATAGTGGTGTAGGAGATACGCTGTTATTGGCTCCTGATTTTGATCAAATTGCCGAGGCCCTTAAAAATGAGGGGATTGAAGGCCCGGGAAATCTCGATCAGTTAATTTTAAACGGCAAATTAAGCGTAAAGTGGAATACGGGTTCGGGGCAATTGGTGTCTCCTAGAGGTCACGGCGCTTGGTTGAGAATTTATAGCGTGCTTGATTCGATTAGCGAAAAGTTAAGTTGGGACAAAGTCGCTGAATATCAACTTCCTGTTAACGATTCTGTTTTGCAAACGCCACAGGCGTCTTTTTGGATCCCCGCTGATAGTGCGGTAACAGAACTTTCATGGTTAGTGAGTTACGGTTTGCGCCGTTGGTTAAATTACGGCTCAGATCAACCGGCTATGGCTTGGAAATTGGTTTTGGTGAGTGCGATTCAGCCCGGAGATTCGCTTAGAGATGGAAATTATGATCCCTATGATCAACCTCTGAAGTTTGAAATGGGGAATTTAGATAACTTGCAATGGTCTCTTGATCTGCTCACATTAGATCCGGAGGCTAAACAATGAGAATCGCATTGAATCAATGGTCTATCTGTCTAGCTATTCTCGGTGGGGTGGCTTTGGGGCAAGCGGGAATGTTAGAAACGGGCCCTTTGACAAGTGAAAAGCCTGTTCTTGACGCTAAGCGTAAAGGGATGGGCTATAGTGGGCGGGCGCTCACAGATCAAGGCAGTTATTTTTACGACAATCCAGCTGCACTTTCTTTCAACGAAAAAACATCATTTAGTGCGACTGTTGAAATGGAGAGCAGTCGATTAGATCTCGATGGCAACATCCATTCAGATGGGGGTTTTGCCCTGCCGATTTTTTCTTTGGCAATGCCGCTTTTAGGCGATGGAGGGATTGGCTTTGCCTATGTGCAAACCCGACAAAATGATCTTCAACTCAGCGCCGATCAAACATCGTTGTACAAACAGACGGGGGGAGTGAGCGAAGCCGTTCTTTCTGGTTCTTGGTCGTATTTAAAAACATTTTCGTTAGGAGCGAGTTATCGACTTTTAACGGGAAGTGAAAAACGCACAATCTATTATCCATTAGCCCCTACAGAGGTCGGGAATTTTATAAATGCCGACAAATATCTGTTGGCCCGCAACGAAGAGTCTATCGTTTCTTCGGGGTGGAACAGTGCGTTCTCGTTTCACTGGGAAGAGCGCCTCTGGTCGGCTTTTGTGGCCCTGCAGCCGGGTTATACACTCAAACGCAAGGTGGATTCTCAGCTGCTCGTAGCCTATGATGTCGACTGGGCGGTGGGAATTAGGGATCGCACAGAACTTTCTTTCTATGAACTAGATAAAGAATTGATCAAGATCGAGCAGAAGGTTCCTGCGAAATGGCAATTTGGAATGCGCTACAGCTTGTCGGCAATTCAGGTTTTTACTTTTGACGGTTCTTTTGCCGATGCCTCTGACGACTCGTATAGAGTAAAGAGCTGGTCAGCTTACCAGCAAGGCAAAAGCGTTCATCGCACAGAGTTTGGTGCGGGATTGGGATATCAACTGGGAGCGTCGCTTAAACCTTTTGCCTCCTTTTTTGAACGTTCGGCGATACGCGTTGGCTTCGACTATCAGCGGGCCGGGCAAGTCGATCTCGAGCAATATCGTGGAACCTTTGGAGTGGGAATCCCCTTAGGGAGCCGAGGAGCTCGCGTTGACATCTCAACGGAATATGGTGCGAGAATCCATTCTCAAGGCTGGAGCGAACAGTTTGTTGGACTCAACTTCAGCTTGACCGGTTTGGGCAATTGGGGAGAACCCTCAAGGCGCTATCGCTAGAAGAGCGAAAAATGGGACGGCACTGGCTGAAGTTTTGCTTTTGACTCAAGGGCATTTTTAGAGGTATCCTTAATTCAAAGGCTCCTCTAAAAAGTGATTTATCTGAAAGATTTCAACGAAAAAACAATTTTTAGCTCCAGTCAACTAGGCCAATTTGAAGAGTTTGTAAGAATTGTTTCTTTTTAGACGACCAACAAAACAGCTCACGGCATTTTTCGTGACAATTGAGGTTTTTATGAAAAATTTAAGTCGCCCAATCCCTTTGGGAATGCTTTTGGTTGGATCTTTATTGTGGTTTTGGGTCAGTGCCGAACCCATCCCCCGTGACAAGGAGTATGAAGTGCAAAAATCAGAAGAAGAATGGAAAACTCAGCTAGGTGACGAAGCTTTTGATGTCTTGCGTAAGCAGGGCACCGAGCGAGCGTTTACTGGCGAATATTGGGATAACAAAGAAGAGGGCATTTATGTCTGCCGAGGTTGCGGTCAAAAGCTCTTTTCGTCAGAGACAAAGTTTAAATCGGGGACGGGGTGGCCAAGCTACTACAAGCCCATTGCAGAACATGCCGTTAACGAACACGAAGACCATCGTTACGGAATGACTCGAGTAGAGGTTTCTTGCAGTCGTTGTGGAGGGCATTTGGGACATGTTTTTCCCGATGGCCCGCCCCCGACCGGCCTGCGTTATTGCATTAATTCCGCATCAATCAACTTCACCC
>JBNKYI010000286.1:0-3884 GCA_050300815.1 Fibrobacterales bacterium | reverse complement strand
TTAGACTTTAAAGAGCCGTTTTTTTTATTCCTATGAAACAATATCTTATTTACATCAGTCAACCTTCTGAATCTTTAAATGAAAATGAATTGCAGACGGTTTTATTAGAAGCTCAAGAGCGAAATTCTTCAAAGGGAATCTCGGGGGTTATTCTTAGACTTCCCGGGTATTTTGTGCAATATCTCGAAGGGCCGGCCGCGCAAATCGAAGAATTGTTTCTCAAAATCAGAGCAGATCATCGGCACCAATATCTGTTGGTTCTCGACCAAGGTTTTTCTGAAGACAGCTTGTTTCCCCAGTGGTCTATGGGAGTCGAAGAAGGCCCTCATTGGCATGCGGGTTTGCAAGCTTGGCTCAATAAACAAGCCAAGAGAGATATCTTCGGTGATTTTGCTCCACTAAAAATTTTACTGCAAATATCTAAAGAAAAAATAAGACTGCTCAATCCAGCTAAAGGAGCTGACGTGTCGCAGCTTCCCAATTCTCATTCTTAGTTGGCAGGTCTAGGGATTACACTTTGAGTGAGACGCTAAATTGTTACATTTAGCCTTTTGCAATAGGGTAACAATGCACATTCGAGTTTATTTTCTGTTTTTCTTAATGTCGATTTCGACCTTTGCCGATCAGCGAGTTAAACTGATCAGTCATCGTGTCGACAACTCCTTTCACGTACTTACACCTCTCCACGTAAAATTTCCTGAGATGAAAAGCTGGAAAATTGTTTATCGAGTGCTCGATAGCGCAGAGGTGGGTAAGGATTTTCCCTTTGAAATTGTCGAAGAAGACCGCACCTTTTATGGATTTTTCAACCGAGAGTTTGAAGAAGATCATCCGTGGAAGTTTTTGGCAAAAAAAGAATTTGCTTTGCAAACGGGGGCTTCGCTTAACTTGCAAAATTCGAGCCTGAGTGCTCAAAAATCCGCTCAAAAGGCTTGGGCGAATGCGGTTGAAAAAAAAGCCATCGCAAATTTTGATTTTAAAGTTTGGGAGCAAACCTTAAAAGAGAATTACGAAGAGCGATTGATTTACACGTATTATTTCTTGCAAGATTTAAATCTTGCAAAGTATGTGGGGCTCTATGATGAGTTTACCCTTGATGATGTAGATGATGACGAAGTCGTTGAGTTTGGCATAATGGCTGAAACCCCAAAGGGCGATAGTCTCGTTTCGATTATGCACTTATTCGATTTAAAAGAAATCAAGTCGTTGACTCAGAAGTTTCAGGTGGTGGGTGCGAGTGCCCGCAGTGGTGTTAATCTGCTGAGTGAGTTTCAGATCAAAGACGTGCAAGACCTCGATATGTTGGTGACGCAGATTCAAATTTTTGATGAAAACAAAGAGAAATACAGTGCTCCGAGCATTTGTCGGGTAACAGGAGAAAACCAAATCAAGTGCCTGACCCCTCTTGAACATCAACCTCAAAAAGACCTAAAGCTAATCTATAAGATGACGTCCATCTTTGACGATGTACTTTATGAAGATTCGATTCGATACAGTCAAGATGAACTCAAACCCAAAAATTACCAACCTGCCAAAGTGACTTCTGCGCGTGTCTCTAATGACACTCTCTTTTTGTCATGGCAGGTTGATTCATTGTTGCACAAAGAGTCTGTTGCTTTTGGTTTGAAATTCAAAGAGAGTGATCCTGAGGCCAGCTTTAATCAGATTGATCTACCCAAAGACACCCAAAGCGTATTTATAAAAATGCCTAAAAAATATATGGGTTATCTTTATCAGGGGAATCTCTATCACAATACCAAACACCAGCAGTTTAAAAGCAAAACCTTTCCTTTTCAATATCAAATTCCCGCAGGCCTTTTAAGAGTCAACGAATTGATAGGCTCTCTTAATTCATCAAGGGATTCTGTTTATTTCGACTGGAAAATCAGCGAAGAATTGCGAGAAATTCCCCATCTCAGGTATCAGTTCTTTTTAGAAGATGAAACGCAGAAAATCGCGATAGATTCTCTGTGCAGTTCAAAGAAAAACCGCTGTGCCGTTCCGGTGAGTTTAGAAAAAGACCTTGCATTGAAATTTTCGGTGCACCTGTGGATTGCCAAAGAATCTCGAGTTTTTACCACATCTTTTCGCTATCAAACCCCTCGTCCCGCCAAGCCACTAATCACAAGTGTCGACGACCAGCATCTCAGTGTAAAAATTCATTGGGAATATCCTGACACGGCGTTGACGCCTCGGTTTTTTCGCATTCAAGCCAATCAGCAAGCCATTGTCGATTCTCTCTCTAATCAATCTCGCTCAGCGACTATTCCCAAGACAGATCGTCCTCAGTTTCTCGCAGTTGAGGCCGTTTTTGATTCTGCCTTTTCATCGACTCTGAGCCCTTCTGAAATGGTGGGGGATAATAGGGGATTGGCTGATATCAATCTCGATTCTCTGATTCGCAGTGAGGTTAGCCCCGAGGGATTGACCCTCACTTGGTCTAAAGAGAGCTTTAAGGGGATACTCTCTTTTGCTTTTCATTCAATAGAGGCAAAGGGCCCCAAAAGCAAAGAAAACAAATTTTTTTCAACTAAAGAAAATGTGTTTTTAGAATGGCCCAATTTTGGATTTGGCGATAGTCTCGTCTTTTTTGTAGACAATGAATTATACATTGATGGGCAAGCTTGGCATGGACCCAAGATCAAACGGGTTTATTATCGCCCTCTAAAAACCTTAGCTCCGCCTTTAGAGCTCGCCATCGAAAAAACAGAAAAGGGGTGGAGGCTTTCGTGGAAAAATCCAGCTTCAGCCGAAGATCACGACATTATTTTACGCTTTAAAGAGCGCGAGATACGACTGGCAAAAGGCACAGAAAACTACCTCTTAGAAAAACTTGAAAAAGGGGCCTATAAATTCGATTTGCGTCTGGTGTCAAAAGTCACTGGCAAAGAAAGCTCTCCTGCGCATTTGGTTTATTATGTGCCCTAAAAAGAGCAGAAATAACGATTGAATATGAAAAGAATTGCACTATTGGGGGTGGGGTTGTCTCTGGCGAGTGCTGGCCAGATCGAAGGGCTCAATGGGGGGATTCGCAACGGGGCTCGGTTAAAGATCGAAGAGTCTCAATTGCCTCAAAGCGAATATGCTTTGTATCAAACCTCTCTTGACAGTTTATATGTGCCTACAGTAGACCGCTCAGGAGAAGTTTTTGCTCGATTGATTTTGTTTCTGCGCCATAAGAATTTAGAAACGAGCAGTCAGGCATCATCGACGCTTGCATCGCCCTCACCCTTGTCGTGCACTCTTGACGAATTGCAAGCCCCGACAAAAGAAGAGAAGAGCACTCCCTTTGAAATCTTTCGAAAGCGCTGCCTTTCAGAGGCAACGATTTATCCCATCCGTTCAGGTGTTCACCGCTCACTAAATCAGGTCTTTCACTTGCTCCTCAAAGGCAAAACTGTGCTGGCTTACCACGGGCAAATGGGCTGGCTTTATCTCAGAGGTGTTTTACTCAAAGGGGGAGTGGCTGATGGATTGATTTTATTGCAACCGGCGAAGTTGAAAAACGAATCCCCCTTGTCGTTTATGGCAAAGGCGATGCCGGGAATTCTTTCGAGAAGTTGGGCAAATTTTTACTTCGTTGACTCCACGGCAGAGTTGCTTTTTTATTGGTTAGAATAGGTTTTTTTTCTCATTTTTCATGAACACCGCAAACTGGCCTAATTGATTGGTGCTACTTTTCTTTAGGGAGCTGATTTTAATTACCTCTTTTAAAGAAAAGGAAGTGTTGCCCTTCGTTTATTTATTTTAAAGCACTGAAATGCTGGTCTTCTGAAGTTTTTAGCACCAATCAATTAGGCCAGTTTGGAGAATTTATGCGTCAATTTACCAAAGACTACCCCGCCTTTAGCCTGCAAGTCTTCTACAGTCGTTTTGATCTCTAT
>JBNKYI010000285.1:2501-3886 GCA_050300815.1 Fibrobacterales bacterium | reverse complement strand
ATTCTTATAAGACACTAGAGATTCCCGTTTCAAAATTAAAGTTGGGCCAAAATACTCTAACTCTGCTCATGCCTTCAAATCAAGCATTTTTTAGCCACATCATGTATGATTACCTCAGTCTCGAACTGCCTGCGAATAACGCTCCCCAAATCATCACGAAGGATTCGTTAAGTCTTTTTGAAAATCAAACCGACGTAGCCACCCTACAGGCCACTGATGCTGAAAATGACACTCTGAAGTGGTCTATCGAAGCGGGCGAAGACGGCGATTTTTTCACTGTAGACTCAGCAACAGGCCTGCTCCGTTTTAAATCTGCTCCCGACTACGAAAATCCTCTTGATGGCAATTTTGATAACATTTATTCGGTCTATCTCAGTGTAACTGACGGGCACAAAATAACGCCACTTAAAGCGGCGGTTTACGTCAAAAATATCATTGAAGATGATGCCACTCAAATTCATTCTGCATTTGAATACCCTATGTCAAAAAGCATTCATTTTGACATCTATGATATGCTCGGCAATCGATTGCTACAAATAAACGAAATGCAAAACAATCCCCTACAATGGAATTCTTCTGCATGGCAAGAAATAAATTCGGGTAATTATCTCATTAAAGCAGAGGGCTTTAAAACGAAACCCTTTCTTTATCGCAAACTCGATTGAAGTAATCCAAATTAGGCATTCTAGATTTAAATTTGCCCACCGCCCCTGAACTCTGACAGTGGGCCCTTGTCGTAAATTTTCTGAAACAGATAAACCCTCTGTGATTTTCACCTTGTCAGACAGAGCAAACAGGGCTAAAATTTCAGCCATATTTTTATAAGAATTCCAGCATGAAAAAGCAAATCGTTGGCAATGAAGAATGGATTGGTCTTCCGCAGCTCAATCTCCCACTGATAAAAGCCCGCATTGATTCGGGAGCCAAAACCTCTTCACTACATGCTACTGAAGTTGAGGTCTTTGATAAGGATGGTGAAGAGTGGATACGTTTTGCAGTTCATCCCATCCCGCAGCAGCGAAAAACCAAAGTGACTTGCATGGCACAGCTCGTTGCGCGACGCAATGTGAAAAGTTCGTCAGGGGAATCTGAGCAGCGCTTTGTCATTCGCACCCTATTGCAAGTTGGCGAAGAATCTTGGGATGTCGAAATCACCTTAACGAACCGCGAAGGCATGGAATACCGCATGCTTATCGGTCGACAAGCCATGGAAAAAAGACTGATGGTCGATCCCGAGCTCTCTTGCGTCACCCGCCAAGCTCATCCTACCGACCTGAGTAAAATCTATGGCGTTCCGACTCGCAGTTCTAAAGACCCTCAAATCAAAATCGGGTTGCTCGCTAGCAATCCCGATCTTTACTCAAATCAGCGCATCATTGAGGCAG
>JBNKYI010000285.1:0-2491 GCA_050300815.1 Fibrobacterales bacterium | reverse complement strand
CATTGCTATATCAAAATGGATAGCACTCGCCCCGAAGTTCACTATCGAGGCGGGACCATTCTCAACAACCTCGACGCAGTTATCCCCCGAATTCGCCCCAGTCTCACCTTTTACGGTTGTGCCTTGCTGCGCCAATTTGAGGCTCTCGGCATTTATTGTCTCAACAACGCCACCTCAATCTCACGCAGTCGAGATAAACTTTATTCGCTGCAAACTCTGCTCGGCAAAGGCTTAGAGATACCGACAACGGGATTTGCCAATTCACCCCTCGACACAGGTGACCTTATTAACATGGTTGGCGGCCCACCTCTGATTATCAAGTTGTTAGAGGGTACACAAGGCAAGGGAGTGGTTCTCGCTGAGACTCGCAAAGCCTCTGAATCGGTCATCAATGCCTTCAAAAGCTTGCAGGCTAATATTTTGGTGCAAGAGTTTATTAAAGAATCTTCAGGAATCGATCTGCGCCTTTTTGTGGTTAATGGCAAAGTGGTCGCCGGCATTGAACGCCGAGCCGCTCCTGGTGAATTTAGAGCCAATATTCATTTAGGAGGCTCTGCCAATCTCGTGAAACTAACCCCCCAAGAAAAGAAAATTGCGATCAAAGCCGCTAAGGCTTTTGACCTCAAAGTCGCCGGTGTCGACATTATTCGCTCTAAGCGAGGCCCCCTATTGCTTGAAGTCAACTCCTCCCCTGGCTTAGAAGGTATTGAAAGCGCCACCGGAAAAGACATTGCCGGAAAGATGATTGATGCGATCCTCAAACAGGTCGCTCATGAACGCCCAAAGATTTAATCCCATTTTTTCTAAAAGTTTATGAAAAAGTGTAGAGTACGACGATTTTGCTTTCATTTTGCAACGAGGAAAGATAGAATAGTGTAAAGAAATATTTACATTCTGCGGGAGGTTACCATGAAAACGCTATTGACTCTGCTAGGGTTCGCCGCCTTTTTATTTGCACAAGATAATCAAGAAGTTAAAGATTCTCTCGTCGACGAAGAAAGCGAATCTTTAATTGATTACAGTGTCGAAATATGGATTATGCCTAACGGTCCCCAACCAGCCGCCAGCACCATGGCTTTACTCGACGAGTTTGAAGCCAAAACGGGTATCAAAACCAGCTTAGTCATTCTCGACTGGGCAAATGCTTGGGGGCAAATTAACGATGTTCTCTCGGGCAACCACCCCCCGCATTTGATTCAGTTGGGATCGACATGGACTCCCTATTTCGCCAAAAAAGGCTATCTCGCGCCTTTGGATGAGCACGCCTCCCTTTTGAATTTTGACCGTTTTGTCGACGTGCTCGAATCCTCTTCGAAATACTCAGGAGAAAATACCCACTATGGAGTTCCTTGGTTCGTCGATGCCCGCGCCCTACTCGCCAATCGCGATCACCTTTTGCAAGCTCAAATCGACCCTAACTCTCTTAAAACCTATGAAGGATTTAAAGCGGGAATCAAAGCCCTGCAAGACAAAAAAATAGCCAACAGCAAAGGCAACCCCACCGATGCCTTTGCCTTTCCTGGGAAAAATGATTGGAATATCACGCACGACGTATCTCCTTGGGTGTGGAACGAAGGAGGCGAACTCATTAAACAAGTCAATGGAGTATGGCAAAGTGGTTTGCTTGATCCCGCTACAGTTAAAGGCATTCGCCGATATATCGGGTTGGCTATTGACGGACTCGTTCCTCGCAATCGCTTGACGATGAATACCACAAATATCGCCGATCGTTTTAACCGTGGAGAGCAATCGCTAGCGATTAAAACTTCAGAGACATTATTGCAATTAAGCCTTCCTGAAAAAACTGGAGGACTCGCCGAATCTGAGCTCGCTAAAAACGGTGTGATCAGTTTGCCCATCCCTGCGGGTAGCAAAGGATCATTCAGTTTTATAGGAGGATCGAACCTCGTGATTCCCAAAGTGCACGCCGATGATCCCGCAGCGCTCGAACTGATGATTTTCTTAACTCAACCCGAAAACTTGCACCGCTACGCTCTATCTACGGGCTTTCTTCCCTCTGATCGCAAAGTCTTGACCGAATGGAGCTGGGAACCCCTCTACACACCCATCGTTCAAGCGGTGCGCAACGGAAAGACCCATCCCAATATCGCCGAATGGGGAAATCTCGAAGCTGCGCTCAGTGAAATGATCTCTTCGCTGCTCTCTCTCTGTGAAAAAGAAGAGGTCTATTCAGAAAAAGCCTATTACGATATTCTCACCCGCTATCACGTGCAAATCAATCGCATCTTGGGAATCGAAAAATCGGCAGTACCCGACTTCTTTACCTTTATTAGCTATCTCGACCCCGAAATCCAAGAGGTGGCTAAAATTAACGGTGAGCTCAAACGAAACTACACCGGTTGGGCAATCGCGGGTCTAATTGCTGGAATCTTGTTAATGATTGCCATCCTCGCCAAACGAGAGCACGATGAACAAGAAGTAGAAGAACACTTCGACCACGATATCGAAGACGCTCACAAAAAACACGAAC